>NZ_ASSC01000238.1 GCF_000520735.1 Paenibacillus forsythiae T98 | reverse complement strand
AGTGCCGGCAGGCCGGAATGCCCGGCCTGTTCCGCGAGCTTCACGAGGATGACCGCCGCAGTGCGGGCATCCTCCAGCGCGTCGTGATGCCGCAGGGAGATGCTGAAATAGTCGGCCAGTATGTTCAGCCGGTAAGAGCCGAGACCCGGCAGCATTGTTTTGGCCAGCAAATAGGTGCACCAATATTGAAAGGACGGATAGGGCAGAGAGCACTGATCCAGTCCGTAGCGGAGCACGCTCATATCGAAGGAGGCGTTATGCGCCACGATATTTTTTCCGTGAACCAGCGGCTCAATGGCGGGCCACAGCTCGCGGAAGGTCGGCTGCCCGGCGACCATTTCGGGGGTGATCCCATGGATGGCGATATTTCTGCGGTCGAAGCGCTGCTCCGGATTAATCAGCCATGCCTGCTCGGACACGATGACGCCTCCCTTGACCTCAACCAGTCCCAGCGCGCAGGCGCTGGCCCGGCCCGCATTCGCCGTTTCAAAATCGATTGCCACAAAATCCATCATACCGGCTCCTGTCTTCCATATTGGCAGTTTATTCGTGTTCCTAATCTATCTGTATATCATTTTCGCCAGCCGCAAAGGATGTTCCTCCCGGAACAAGAACTTCATTACAATCAAGTCTAAGTTGTTGCGTCCTTAAGGGAACGAGAGACATACAATAAAACAGCGGCAGACCAGGACTTTTGATCTCGTCCAGGACTGCCGCTGTTTCGATTTCCCAAGACAGCAGAAGATCTTACTGCCCGCCGCCTTTAGCCCGCTCGCGCAACCGCTCCAGCTCGGCTGCGGCCTGTTCCTTCACGCGGGCGTCCGCGCTGCTGCCTTCTGTGTCGGCCGCCGGAGACACATGCCGGTCCGGCAGAGTCTGTCTCGCTTCCCATTCCAGAATCTTTTCTTCCATCCGTTCGAATCCCCGGGCGGCGGAATGAGTGCTCAGGCCGGAGAAGGCGGCGCGGGAGGGGG
>NZ_ASSC01000237.1 GCF_000520735.1 Paenibacillus forsythiae T98 | reverse complement strand
AGGCTGCCGGATGAGCTGCACGGCGATCTCGCCGTGATCGGCGAGGCGACGGACGGCAGCCTGGCGATCGCGCACCGGGGCAGCATCCGGCCGGTGCTGGTGGCGGAGGGCGTATCCGCCCATTCGTCGACGCCGCACCTTGGCGTCAACGCCGTGTCCCTGATGGCGCGGACGCTTGTCGCGCTTGAAGACTTCGCGGAGGAGGAGCTGACGAAGCGGCTGCATCCGCTCACGGGACAGTCGACCCTGTCCGTCACCGTCATTAACGGGGGAATCAAGGAGTCGATGATCCCGGACCGCTGCGAGGCGTTGATCGACCGCCGGCTCATTCCCGGCGAAGATGAAGACGCCGCGCTGCGGGAGATCGAGCAGATCATTACCTGCATCCCCGCGCTGGACGGCAGGGTCCGCATCGACCGGCTCGTTCCGACGACCGGAGTGGCGTCGGAAACCCGGCCCGATCACCCGATGGTCGAACTCGCTTCCGCAGCGATCGAACGGGTATACGGACGTAAGCCCGAGTTAACGGGACTTACGGCCAATTGCGATATGACCCACTTCGTCAAACGGGGGATTCCGTCCGTTATTTACGGGCCGGGCGATTTCAGCGTGGCTCATAAAATCGACGAATGGGTGACATTGTCGGAACTGGAGAATGCAATACGGGTCTACGCTTCCATTGCGATGGAAGTGGCAGGCTCGTACAGATAAACAGAAGAGGTGATGGACGTTGTTGAACCAACATGTTCAGTTGGCGGATTGGGTGGACCGTGTCCTGCCGTCCCCGACTGCAATGCTGGAGTCCACGGTGGCGCAGTATCAGCGGGAAGGCCGGACCGTGTACCGCCTGGGCCTCGGGCAGCCGGACTTTCCAACGCCTGACCGGGCCAAGGCGTCCGCGATTCAGGCGATTCAGGATAATTTCACGGGATATACCGATACGAGCGGCATCCTGCCTTTGCGGGAGGCGATCTGCAGAGCGCTTCACCGGGATATGGGGCTCAGCTACGAGCCCGGGGAGATTGTGGTTACCGTTGGCGGCAAGCATGCGCTGTTCAATGCGATTTGTACGCTGTGCCGGCCGGGAGACGAGGTGCTCATCCCGGTTCCGTATTGGGTGTCATTTCCCGAGCAGGTTAAATTCGCGGGGGCCAAGCCGGTCTTTGTTCAGACCGGCGCTTCCGCCGGCTATAAAGTGACGCCGGAGACGCTTGCGCCTCTGGTGAACGAGAAGACCCGTCTCCTGATTCTGAACCAGCCGAACAATCCTTCGGGCGCGGTGTACAGCGCGGAGGAGCTGTCCAGGCTGGCCGAGTTCTGCCGGGAACGGGATCTGTGGGTCATCAGCGACGAGGTGTATTCCGCGTTTGTGTTTAAACCGGGGGGATATACGAGCATCGCATCCTTTCCAGGCATGCGGGAGCGGACCGTCGTCATCAACGCGGTATCGAAGTCGTACGGGATGACGGGCTGGAGAATCGGGTATTCGGCAGCTCCGGCGGCCGTTACCGAAGCGATGCTTCGTCTTCAGTCCCATACGACGAGCAACCCGTCATCCATTGCCCAACAGGCGGCGCTGGCCGCCATTGACGGCCCCCAGGATGATCTGGAGGAAATCCGTAACGAATACGCGGCGCGGCGCGTCCTTCTCGTTGAAGGGGTTCGCCGGATCAAGGGACTTGAGTGCAACGTGCCCGAAGGCGCCTTCTATGTATGGGTGGACGCTTCGGCCTGGCGCGGCCAAACCCTGGAGGGACGAACGATATCCACCGCCGATGACCTGGCGGATATCTTGCTAACGAAGGTCGGAGTCGCGGTCATGCCGGGAACCGGATTCGGCAGCCCGCACCATATCCGCCTGTCTTATGCCGTCTCCCGAGAGGAAATGGAGAGCGGAATCGCGGCCATGGAGTCGCTTCTCGGAAGCAAATAAAGGAGGAAGTTCAAGACATGTCCACAACTGATTTGAAAGATAAGCTTAAAGGAATTTACGTGCTCGCCATCACGCCGATGACGGATACGCTCGCCCTCGACCCGGCCGCGCTGCGGCGGAATATCGATCATTATATTGCCTCGGGCGCTCACGGCGTCATCGTCGGGGGGACCTACGCCGAGTATCCGAGCCTGACCATCGACGAACGGAAGCAGCTGTTCACGGCCGCTGCGGACGCGGTATCCGGCCGGGTTCCGCTGGTGTGCTGCACGGCGGCCAGCGGCACCGATGAAGCCAGCGAGCTGTCGCATGCGGCCAAGCTGGCCGGAGCCGACGGCGTGATGGTTACGCCTCCGTATGTATCGGAGGTGCGGCCGCAGGATATTCTGTACCATTTTCAGCTGCTGAACGAAGCCGCCGAATTGCCAATCTTCATCTACAACAGCGCGAGCATCGGCGTTCATCTGTCTCCGGAGGAAATCGCCGAGCTGGCCAAGCTGGATAACGTCGCTGGAGTCAAGCAGGGCGCTACGGATTTGCATGCGCTGGTGCGGACCGTCGCATACGCCGGCACAGACATCTCGGTGATGTGCGGTTCGGACGGCCTCATCCTTGGCGGACTGGCTTCCGGCTTGCCCGGCTGCACCTCCACGAACGCCAACTTCATGACGGCCGAATTTGTCGCGCTGTACAACGAATTCCAGCAAGGCGAGAATGCCCGCGCCATAGAGCGGTATTACCGCTGGCAGCCCATCCGCGATCTGGCCAGGAGGTACGGACAGCCCGCGATGGTCAAGGCCGCGCTGGATATTATCGGCCTGCCTTCAGGCCCGGTTCGCGCCCCTTTCCGCACGCTGGGGGAGGAAGCCAGAGCGGATATCGCACGCACTTTGCAGGAGACCGGCATCATAGCATAACCATCGGCATACGAACCTCGACGAGAGCCATTCCGGCTTTCGGCGGGG
>NZ_ASSC01000236.1 GCF_000520735.1 Paenibacillus forsythiae T98 | reverse complement strand
CCTACAAGTCGAGCAGGGACGAAAGTCGGGCTTAGTGATCCGGTGGTACCGCATGGAAGGGCCATCGCTCAACGGATAAAAGCTACCCTGGGGATAACAGGCTTATCTCCCCCAAGAGTCCACATCGACGGGGAGGTTTGGCACCTCGATGTCGGCTCATCGCATCCTGGGGCTGAAGTAGGTCCCAAGGGTTGGGCTGTTCGCCCATTAAAGCGGTACGCGAGCTGGGTTCAGAACGTCGTGAGACAGTTCGGTCCCTATCTGTCGTGGGCGTAGGAAATTTGAGAGGAGCTGTCCTTAGTACGAGAGGACCGGGATGGACGTACCGCTGGTGCACCAGTTGTTCCGCCAGGAGCATGGCTGGGTAGCTACGTACGGACGGGATAAGCGCTGAAAGCATCTAAGCGTGAAGCCCCCCTCAAGATGAGATTTCCCAGTATGTAAGACCCCTTGAAGACGACGAGGTAGATAGGTTGGAGGTGGAAG
>NZ_ASSC01000235.1 GCF_000520735.1 Paenibacillus forsythiae T98 | reverse complement strand
CCGATTCTGTGCCAGCCGAACCGGAGGGGACTTCGAAGGAGAATGCTTCCGTTCCCCAATCTGATTTAAACCACCCGCCTTTGAAGGAAGAGAAAAAGGAGTAGTCATTATGATTGAATGTGTTTTATTTGATTTGGACGGTACGATCGTCAATACGAACGAGCTGATCATCAGCTCGTTTATGTACGCGCTGGAGCAGCATTCGCAGCCCGCGATTACCCGGGAGCAGATGATCCCCCATATGGGGACAAGTCTTCCTGACCAGCTCAAGGCGTTCACCAATCTCGAAGACGTCTCGGCAATGGAGGCTTCCTACCGTCACTACCAGGTCGAGCATCATGACGAGCTGATTCAGTCCTTCCCGAATGTGAATGAAGCGCTGGAAGAGCTGCGCAGCCGCGGGATCAAGCTCGGGGTTGTAACGACCAAGATCCGACCGACAACGATTCGGGCGCTGGAAATGTTCGATTTGCTGCAGTATATGGATACCATTATAACGCTCAATGATGTTACCCAGTTAAAGCCTCATCCGGAGCCGGTGCTGACCGCGGTAAGCAAGCTTGGCGCAAGCCCGGAAAAGACGCTCATGGTCGGCGACAGCGGAGTCGATATTCAGGCGGCCAAAGCTGCGGGCGTGTTGGCAGCCGGGGTGGCATGGTCGCTTAAAGGTGAGTCGACGCTTCGAAAATATAACCCGGATTTTATCCTTCAGGATATGACCGACCTGTATGAAATTGTAGGCGGGGAAACAGCGAAGCCGTGAGCAGAAAGGTCACCCGCTATCCGGTGGAAGGTCACAATTCGCTATGGCACATTTACCGGACGGTCAGCCCGTGGAAGGGTGTCCGAAATTTTATTTTTATTCAGATTGCACGCTATTGTCCGATTCTTCCGCTTAAGAACTGGATCTATCGCCGTGTGCTCGGAATGAAGGTGGGCAAGCATACGGCTTTCGGGCTGATGGCGATGGTGGATGTGTTTTTTCCGGAGCTGATTACGGTGGGTGAAAATTCTGTCATTGGCTACAATACGACGATTTTGGCGCATGAATATCTAATCAAAGAGTATCGTCTGGGCGAGGTCGTTATCGGCGACAATGTGTTGATCGGCGCGAATACGACGATTCTTCCCGGCGTAACAATCGGGAACGGGGCAATTGTGGCCGCTGGCTCGGTCGTGCATAAGGATGTGGGGGCGGGAACGTTCGTCGGCGGGAATCCGCTGCGGGAATTGAGGCGGGCTGAACCATCGGACGCCGCAGCGAAGGCCGGATCTTCCCGGGATTGGAATCAGGTTGATTAAGACGATGACGATAGGAGACATGCGGTTTATCCTTGGGCTGAGTTGGCAAGAGGATTGCTTTTCACCAGGGAAACCGGGCGTGTCTCTTTTTTTGTTGTGTAAATTTACTATATTTTCAGGATTATTTCTTAAATTTGACGTCTGCAGACTTACTCGTTCGACACTTTTCTAGTATATTGGAAGTTAGGGGCTACGAACCAATTATTTGAAGTTGAAAATTATGAAGAGGTGTTTGAAGAGGTGCTGTTTAATTCTTACGAATTTATTTTTATTTTTATGCCGGTAACTGTGGTCGTGTATTTTATTCTAAATCGTCTTCGTTTAACCCTCGCCAGCAAGCTTTGGCTCGCACTCAGTTCCCTGTTCTTCTACTGCTGGTGGGATGTTCGCTATCTTCCGCTTCTGCTCGGTTCCATCGCTTTTAACTACATAATGGGCAGGACTATCGGACATATGCATCGTGCCGGAGAGCGCAACCGTAAGCTGGTTCTGGCTTTCGCCATCACAATGAATGTGTTCCTGCTCGGTTACTTTAAATACGCCGATTTCTTTATCACCAACGTAAACGAGCTGTTCTCGGCCAATCTCCCCCTGCTCAAAATAGTGCTTCCTCTGGGGATCAGCTTTTTTACCTTCACCCAGATTGCGTATCTTGTTGATGCCTACCGTGGCAATGCAAAGGAATACAATATTATCAGCTATGTGCTGTTTGTAACCTTCTACCCTCATCTGATCGCTGGTCCGATTCTCCATCACAAGGAAATGATGCCCCAGTTCGACCGGCTGCGGGGCAAGCGTCTGGACTACGGCAATGTAGCGAAGGGGCTGTTTCTGCTCAGTATCGGGTTGTTCAAAAAAGTCGTGATCGCCGATTCGTTCGCGCCTGTGGCCACCAACGGATTCGACGTGTTGACCCAGCTTAATTTCGTGCAGGCCTGGACAACCTCTCTTGCCTACACACTCCAGCTCTACTATGATTTCAGCGGTTATTCAGACATGGCGATCGGAGTCGCGCTGCTGTTCAATATTAAACTTCCCATCAACTTTAATTCGCCATACAAATCGGTTAGCATCCAGGATTTCTGGCGCCGCTGGCATATGACGTTAAGCCGATTTCTGCGGGATTACATCTACTTCCCTCTGGGCGGCAGCCGTAAAGGAACGATTCGTACCCATGTCAACTCCATGCTGACTATGCTAATTGGCGGCCTGTGGCACGGGGCGGGCTGGACTTTCGTGTTCTGGGGATTTCTGCACGGATTCGCCCAGTTTGTCCACCGGTTGTGGCAAAAGACAAATATTAAGCTCCCGAAATGGGTCGCTTGGTTCATTACCTTCCAGTTCATTAATTTTGCATGGGTCTTCTTCCGGGCCACAAGCTGGGACGATGCCATCAAGGTGCTGAAGGGCATGGTTGGCCTTAACGGAATCGGCATCTCTTCACTGGACAAGACGGTTGTGATTGGACTGGCGGTCTTTATGCTTATTGCTGTAGCGTGCCGGAATTCCATGCAGATGCTGGAACAATTTAAGCCAGGCTGGCGGAGCGCTGTTGTGGCCGCCGCTTTATTCGTTATTGCTGTTGTCTATTTCAACAAAATCAGCGAGTTCCTCTATTTCAGCTTCTGATTGGCGGCCATATAACTTATAAGGGAGATTTATTGAAGTGAGGCATAAAAAAACAAAATTCAAAAAATTTATATTCCAATTTCTAGGCATGATTCTCGTGTTCGCTGTTCTGGTCGGCGCCTTTGTTTATATTGTCGACCCCCTGCAGTTCTATCGCAAAGCAGGTTTTTATACACCTAAATATTCCTGGCAGGAACGATATCAGAATCCCGGACTCGCCCGGAACTTTGAATATGACACAATCATTCTCGGCAGCTCGATGACGGAGAACTTTATGCCGAGCGATGTAAGCGAGAAGCTGAAAGGCAACGCCCTGAAACTGTCGATTGAAGGTTCGACCGCCAAGGAGCAATTTTTGACCGCACAAGTGGCTTTCCGTACGGGACAAGTCAAGCAGGTGTTATGGGGAATCGACTATTTTGCTTTTCGCGGCAACCATGTCACCGATCAGGGTGATTTTCCCCACTATTTATATGACACGAATCCGCTTGACGATTATAAGTATATTTTCAATGAATCCAACATTAAGACAGCATTTGCGGCTTTGACCAAGCCCAGACCTAAGCCCAAATCCAAAGCGACCGAGCAGGCTTCGCTTGAACGGCTCTACAATTGGGACAAGTCCGTTACCTATGGCCGGGAACGGG
>NZ_ASSC01000234.1 GCF_000520735.1 Paenibacillus forsythiae T98 | reverse complement strand
CTCGTTCACGCGCTGAACCGTGAAATACTGGCAGGCGAATCGCGGATTGAGGCTATCGCCGAGGGAGACAAGCGCGCCGCTTTAATGGCCGATGAAGGCTATCCTGTGACTGGCATGGACATTCGGATTGTGGAGAATGAAACCGGCACGGTTGTTCCCGAGGGAACAGTGGGTGAAATCCAGATCCGGGGCCGGAATGTCACTTCCGGTTACATCAACAACCCGGAGGTTACGGCCAGGTCCTTTCAAGACGGGTGGCTGAGAACCGGTGATACCGGCTTTATTCTGAACGGGCGTTTAACGGTCAGCGGACGGATCAAGGACATTGTCTTCGTCAATGGCCAGAACTTTTTTGCCCATGATATTGAAGCGGTGATTGAGGAGCTAGACGGGGTCG
>NZ_ASSC01000233.1 GCF_000520735.1 Paenibacillus forsythiae T98 | reverse complement strand
GCCCTGACGGGCGGCGGCCTCGGGACCTTTCATGCGGCGCAGCTTCGCCGCTTGCCGCCTCATGCCTGCGGGTGCCCGCTCTCCCTTCGGGACTCGCTCGACTTCGCTGCTTCGCCGCTTCCCGCCTCATGCCTGCGGGCGCCCGCTCTCCCTTCGGGATTCGCTCTGCTTCATAGCGCACAAAGCGCCTCCGGTTTGAACCGAAGGCGCTGGGCAGGGCCAAAGGCCCGGGTAATGCGTTATTTAAACTTATTGATGCTTCGCTACGATATTTTTCAGCGATTCCTTGGAGTTCAGACCGACCACTTTATCAACAGGCTGGCCGTCTTTAAAGAAGATCAGGGTCGGGATGCTCATCACGCCGAAGCGGGATGCCGTTTCCGGATTTTCATCCACGTTCAATTTCGCGATCTTCACGCCGTCTCCAAGCTCAGTGGACAATTCATCCAGAATCGGAGCAAGCATTTTGCAAGGACCGCACCAAGGGGCCCAGAAGTCAACTACAACGGTACCCTGACCTTGAACCTCATTGTTAAAGGATTGGTCAGACACATTAACGATTGCCATGATATGTTCCTCCTAAAAAAAGTTTTGTGGCGACAAGCTTCAATACAGACGCTTCGGCGTTGCTGAATCTGAAAGCATGTCTTAGGGTCTCGCGAAGCGGAACCCGCTTCGTAATATGTGATGGTTTGTGAAGCGGTGCGGCATTCGGTAAAGCCCGCCTCGTATGCTCTGCGTAAATAAATGCATTCATGTAGTATGATAACCAGATTACGATTTATCGACACGTTCTCAGTATAACATATTTTACCCGCATATGTGAAATGTCACATTACCCGTTTATTTTTGAAGCCGGACTCCATATCTGCTGTACGGTTTGTCCCAGCTTGCCAAAGGATAACAACGGAGAAAGGACTTACCGGTAAAAAAGGTTCAGCGGAGCTTCCCACTTCATCATGAAGGTTCTTTACAACCTGCCGGGGAATTGGATATACTTTAGGAAAGCGCATTATATGTCAATGATTTCATTCACACTCCTGCATCTAACGGCGATTGACCATTTCTGTTGAGGAGGTCAAAGTATGGATGTCAATGTGCGGACACATGATCCGAGAGAGCATGTAAACGAAGAGCCCCGCAACGACCTGGGGGATTTAATGACCGGCTTTTTCGGAATGACTACATTTATGTTCGTTGTTTTTTTCGGGATGGTCATCATCAAGTTCCTGATCTCGGAGTGAATAGGTAGAGGCGTCCCGTAAGCTATAGCTGCGGCGGCGCCTTTTATTTTGAGGCGGAAATCCGGCGGGGTGCGGGGGAATGTCCGTTATTCAGAGAATCCGGATGCGGCGATGAAGCGGGTACGAAGCGGATCAAGACGGGGGTCAGGGAAAAAGCCTGAAATTGTGCATCTTTGGGCCGCATGAGAACACCTATTGGATCACATACCTGTGGACATACAGTTTTTTCCTCCCATCAGTCCAGCATTCCGTTCATACGGCCTTAAATACCTGCATAAATTCAGGATTTCTCGATGTATGAAGGATTTGGACCTGAAAAACCTGCACTTTTTGCCCATTTTCCAGACGCTGAGTTTCAATCACAATACCCCGGTCTTATCCATTGATACCGGAGAGTCAGGTAGTCCGCCATCCATGCCCGCAACAGTACATCTCAACACCGGGCCCGCCTAACGCATGAAAGGTCCCGAGGCCGCCGCCCGTCAGGGCGGGGACGAGAAGGGACCGCTCCACGCTCGACTGCAAGCCCCCTACCGCCAACGCAGCTCGCTCGCACAATTCATCAGGAAGACCTCTTCGGTCCTCCTGATAGTTTTTCACATCGGGAAGTATATAAGGACTTTGGAGGGGCATCCACGGAATTTAAGAGGAGTACCCCCGCTGATTCTCTCCCACCAGCTGCACCACATCCACATACGGCGCGATCCGGTTCATCAGCCGCTGGCCCTTATACACTTCCTCGCCATCCTTGCTGGTGAAGCTCAGATGCTTCTCCAGCCCGTCCAGCGGATAGTTTGAGGTGTAAAAGGTCGGCTTGCGGTTCATCCGGTAATTGAGAATCGGACCCAGGATATGGTCACGGGCCCAGGGATTCAGATTTTCCGCTCCGATATCGTCAAAAATAAGCAGATCGCAGTTTTTCAACGTGTCCACGATTTCTTTTACCTTCTGGCCTTCCATCATGATCGCTTTCAATTCCTCGACCAGATCGGGCGTATACACGATGACCCCGCTGTATCCCGTAATCGCAAGCTCATACAGCAGATAGCACATCAGGAATGTCTTGCCGGTGCCGAAGGAGCCGTACAGATACAGTCCCCGGGGGGACAATCCCTCTTCTTTTGTCCGTTCGATATACTGGAACAGCCGCCCCACAGCCGGAGCGCGCCGGGGGTCCTTGCCCATAATTTCACTTTCGTCGTAGCCCTCGCTGAGCGCCCGTTCATCGACATAGAAGCTCGTGATCCGCTTGCGAATCCGCTCCTGGCTGTCTTTATTCACTTGCAGCGCGCATGCGGTCTTGCGCTCGTATAAATCGGGGAACCCGCCGACGCTCTCCACCGTCAGCTTGCTGAAATGCCCCTGGAAATCGTTGGGACACCGCTCCAGGCCGGGGCAGTTCGCGCAGTGGCGGGCTTCCTCCACATATTGATACAGGCGGCTCAAATGAAGCCTTAGCCTGGATTCTTCCAATTCGGGATGCTCGGACTTCAGCCTCAGCACCAGCGGATGATTCAGCAGCTCTTGTTCAAGGTCTCTGGAACGCATCCGCAGAGCGGGATTATTCATTGAACGGAGCACTTCGCCCATCGACTCCACTGCCTGCACCTCACTTTATTCTCAGGGCGCGCCTTCCGCGCCTTTTTTCTTCTTAGCCTTAATATTGGCAGCCATTTGCATGAGAGCCGCAAATTCCTCTTCACTCACAGCCCCCGACTGTCCGTCATCCACCGCAATCTGGATTTCGGGCTTGCCGGAAGCCCCGCCTCTTTTGGCATAGGAGCGCGAACGCGTCCCCTGTGGCCCCGAGGCTCCTTTTCCTTTTACCTTGGATTGATCGCGTATGTAGCGCACCGCCTTCTCATAGCTGTTGACCTGCTTAACGAGCATATTGGAAGCTATGGCCTCCACGAAATTGCGGTTGATCCGCTGCTCTCCCCCCGAGGCAACCATCGCCATCAGATAATGGATCAGCACGTTGATCACTTCGCCGGGAAGCTTGTAATTCAAATCGATCTTTTCAAAAATATCCATCAGCTGCCCCGGCACCGCGCCCGGAAAAAAAGTCTGAAGCAGCCGGGTATACGGCTCGTTGCGCAGCATCATGTTATATTGGTGAATATCGCATTTGGACAGGAACTGGGGAGGAACCTCCACATAGTATTCCATTTCAACAGGCTGCTCGTCGGGGATGATCGCTCCATCTCCCTGCTCTGCGGCTCTGAGAGAAACGACCTTGGCAGCCGTAGCCTCGCGCTGCTCCTGCCGCTTCATGCTTTGCCGGAAATGCTGACTGGCCCTGAGTTGAAGCTCATCCAGCATAAGCCCGCCGTCCGGTGCAAAAATACCGTCCTCATCAAGCAGCCGGCACAGATCCTGCGCGTCCAGCTTGTATTTGTGAGCCACATAATTGATAAGGCCCATCTGATCAAAATCGAAACGCAGCTTCTCGACATGCGCCCGGTTCACCGATTCCCGCGGAAAGCGGAGAATAATGTCGCTGTAACCGATCGAAAGCTCACCTTCGGCGCTACGCACAGGCTGGCGGACAGCGGCCACCTCGGTCAGCGCCTGCTCCAGCTCATAATCAATAACATGCGTGTTCAGCTCGAAAATATCATAGAACGGCCGCGATATATTTTCCTTGCCTACGGCGCTCCGGCTCCATTCCTCCGGTTCTCTGCTCCAGAACTGCTCCCTTAAGGCTAACACGGCGAATTTCCCGACCTTGTCGCGCAGCAGCAGCGTTAAATGCTGGGTCGCAAAAAATTCGGACGGAGACAGCGGTGGCAGCATTTCGTATTCGTACATATAATCGTCGGATTCCGGTATAAAAATACGGCTCGTCTGAAGCAGACCAACCGCCTCAAGCCGGGAAGCCTGCTCAATCAGCATTCTGCGGCCCTTCTCGTTC
>NZ_ASSC01000232.1 GCF_000520735.1 Paenibacillus forsythiae T98 | reverse complement strand
CGGCGTCCCGTCCGCTGGCCGACGCCATAGCGCTGGCCGTTCTCCGGTTCGACCCGTCCCTGTCGCTGTACGGACTGGCCGGAAGCGAGCTGCTTGCCGCAGGCCGGGCGGCGGGGCTGTCCACAGCAAGCGAGGTGTTCGCGGACCGCACCTATCAGCGGGACGGATCGCTGACCCCAAGACGCCAGCCGGGAGCCGTGATAACGGACATGGAGCAATCGGTCCGCCAGGTGATCCGGATGGTCAAGGAAGGCGTGGTTGCCGCTTTGGACGGCACGCTGGTCCCGCTTGAAGCCGAGACGGTCTGCATTCATGGGGACGGCGCCGGGGCGGCCGCTTTTGCAAGAGAATTGCGTCTGAGGCTGACAGCGGAAGGCATCGCGGTGAAGGCGAAGCGCCCGCTTTAGTCCGTCAGGATATATCCCGGAGGGAGCGTCGCCTGGGTAAAGCCAGCCATATAGCGGGCTTTGAAGCCAATGAGCTGGCCGCTGCCAGCGAGAATCATATTTTTGAGGCTGGCGGCGCCTTCTTCGGGGAGGACGAACGCCCGGGTATGGGGAAATGCCGAAGCAAGTGTCGTGTGGACCGCCTGTATCTGCCAGTCGCTTCCCCCTCTGCCCATCAGGTTCATCAGCATCAACCCGCCCGGCTTCAGTCTGCTCCGGACCAGCCGGAAGAACTCTTGCGATATCAAATGGCGGGGCGTGCCCTTGTCGCTGAATGCGTCAAGCACGATATAATCGAAGGCGCCGTCCCGTTCCTCTGCAAGCGCGCCGCGTCCGTCGCCGATTCGCACCGCATCCCCGCTGTATCCGTAATACGTTCTGCTGATTTCCGCGATCCGAGGGGCTGATCTCCACGGTTTTTACGGTTGTGCCGGATAAATGGCCGGAAATCGTCCCGACCCCGTGCCCGATGATGAACACGTCCTCAAATGCCGCGTTATTCCACTCCATCAAATGAAGGACAAAATTGCAGCACCCGAAAGCGCCCCTTCTCGCCGTACCATTCATCCGTATCGTATACCGCGATGTCATGTTCGTCTTCCCGCGTCTTATACAGCAGCTTCAATCTTCCCGTCTCCTTGCCGTCTTTTTTCTATCATGATAAAGGATAACGTTCGTGAATCCTACCTAAAGAGAACATTTAGCATGTTTGTAATAGGCGTCATCGGGCAACGATAACTATGAGCAAAGAAAGTACAACCTTTATGAAGGAGGAAACAAGCATGGCCGATCAAATCCAGAACGAGGCGGACATCCGCAACCGGGAAAATAGAAAGGGAGACTCGCTCGCCGAGATCAAGAAGATGGAGAACGGGGTCGATATCGAACCCGAAGCGGACGAGTGGGAAGCCAAACCGGCTGAAACCGCCCATCCTGATCCATTGCCTAAAAAATAAAGCAAAATTTTTATAAAAAAACAGGCTTTCCTCCGGGACAAGCCTGTTTTTTATGCTCGCTCATCATGTATACTGGACATATATCATAACTTCCATATTGCCCGATTGGCGCCGGACTTTCTGAATCTGTAACCCATTTTGCCCCCAGGGAGGAGAATGCAAATGCGTGATCGGAATCGAAACGCCCGTTACCGGCAGAAGCGGCAGGATGTTCTGGCCGGAGTCGTTCTTGAGAAAAAGTATGGCTTCGAGTTCGGGGTCAACAGCGAGATGAAGCTGGAAACGCTGAGAAGGATGAATGAGGGCGCGGCCCATTCGCCGGCGCTTAAAGATCAGTTCTCCAAGTAACTTTGTAGCCTGAGAAACGGATGTGCTCCTCTTGCGGGGACCGCGCAGCCGTTTCTTTTTTGCGTTCATCCAGCCTTGCACGATTCGACAATTTCTGTTGTCGCCGCTCTGCGGATTGTGATATATTTATCAGCAAATTCCGAAGGCAGAGAGGGAGTCGCACAGCATGAACCGGATCAGGCAGTTCCATTCCATGGGGTTAAGGACCAAATTAATGCTTCTGCTGCTGATCATCACGATACTGCCCCTCGGGTTGCTCGGGATGTTCTCATACCGCAAGGCTTCCACGGAAATTCAGATCAAGGCGTACGAAATCATATTAGAGAACCTGTCTCAAGTCAATCACAGCCTGACCGACTTTGTGCAGGATATTGAGCAGTTGTCCATGTACCTCTACAGCAACGAGGATATACAGAAGATTCTGTCCAAGCCGTCATCCCGGAGCGTGGCCGAGAAATATGAGGACGAGCAGACGGTGAACGGGATTTTGCAGAGCTTTCTGGGCTTTAAATCCTGGGACATTGAGCTGTATGTGATCGGGGTGAACGGAGAACGCTATTTTACAGGCGATTTCTTGCCGCCCGCTTACCGGGATTACGAGCCGAACTGGGGATTATTCCGCAAAGCAAGAATCGCGGGCGGCGGCCCTGCCTGGGACACCCATTACTCCTTGAAGAAAATTGAGGATTACGGGGCTGTGTTAAGCTCGGGAAGGCTGCTGAAATCGATTGAAACCGGGGAGACGCTCGGCTATTTCATCGTGGATATCAAGGAGTCCGCGTTGGCGGACAAGTACCAGAAGGCGCATCAGTATCCCGGCGGCGAGGTATATTTGCTGGATGCGAACGGCTATGTCATTTCCAGCAGCCCCTCCAAGCAGCAGGTCGGAACGCGCCTGAACAAAAGCTATATGGATGAAGTGCTGGGCGGCACCAAGGGTTATTTTTCCGCAGTGGATGAAGGGTCCGACAAAATGATTATTTATGACTCCTCCGATTCCTCCGGCTTCAAAATGGTGAGTGCCCTGCCTATCGGCGTATTGACGAAGGAGAGCCACAGCATCCGCAATTTGACGATATTTATTGTGATTTCCTGCATACTCATCAGTTATTGCGTCGCTTATTTGCTGTCGGACTACATGACGCGCCCACTCCGCAAGCTGCGGTTATTGATGAATGAGGTGGAGAAGGGCCGGATGGATGTCACCTTTCCTTCAAAATACAATGACGAGGTCGGGCATCTGGGACGCAGCTTTAATACGATGCTCCGGCAGATCAACCGGCTAATCCGCGAAGGCTACGAGAAGCAGCTTCAGGTGCAGGAGGCGGAGATCAAGGCGATTCAAGCGCAGTTCACGCCCCACTTTTTGTATAACGCGCTCGATTCGATTAACTGGATGGCGCGGATCCATGGAATGGATGCGATCAGCAAAGTGGCTGTGTCGCTGGGCAACCTGCTGCGGTTCAGCATCCGGCGCGGCAATCCGGTCATTCCGATCCGCGAGGATATGAAGCAAATCCGCAACTATTTGACGATTGTCCAGCTTAGATACCGCGACAAAATTAACATCGAGCTGGATATCGACGAGGAGATTCTGGATTTCTACACACCGAAGCTGCTATTGCAGCCTCTGGTGGAGAATGCGGTAGGGCACGGGCTGGAAATGAAGGAGGGCGAGGGGAAATTGCGGATTTGGGCAGGCGCCGTGGACCGGGAGGTTCAATTCATCGTGGAGGACGATGGCGTCGGCATGACCGGGGACAAGCTGGCGAAGCTATGGGAGCAGGAAGCGGAAAACGCATCGTCCGCGAAGACGCGGATTGGCCTGCACAATTTGAAGAAACGGCTGGAGCTGCATTTTGGGCCAAGGTATCAACTGGATGTGGAGAGTGAAGCGGGCCAAGGAACGAAGGTGACGATTCGTATTCCTTGCATTGCCGATCCGAAGGAGGTTGAACGGGTTGTATAAAGTGCTCATAACGGATGATGAATGGCTCATCAGGGAAGGATTGAAGCAGACGATTGACTGGCAGGCGCTGGGCTGCGAGATTGTGGCCGAGGCTTCGAACGGGGAGCAGTCGCTGCAGGCGGTTAAAGAGCATAAGCCGGATATTTTGCTGACGGATATTCGTATGCCGGCTATGAATGGAATGCAGCTTGCGGAAGAAGCGCAGCGGGTTCATCCCAAGCTTCGCATCATCTTTTTAACGGGATTTGATGACTTTACCTATGCGCAGCAGGCCGTGAGGCTCAAGGCGGCCGATTTTGTATTGAAGCCTACCAACCCGGACGAGCTGCTTGAGGTCATGGAAAAGGTCTGTCTCGAAATCAAGGCCAGCAGGGAGAGCGAGACGGTTGAACAGGAGCTTAGAGAGTGGGTGTCGGCAGGATATACCCTTGTGATGGAGAAGCTTCTGCATGACCAGTTACTAGGGATTTCCAATCCCAGATCCTTGAAGATGCTAACGGAGATCATAGATAACCGCCGGCTCTCTGGCGAAGGCTTCCGCATTGCCCTGATTCAGTATGAAGATTCGAACTATTGGCTTGAGCACCTGAAGGATGAACTGCATGACCGTTTGTGGGATATCCTCATGGGGCCTCCTGTGACACTGGGCGGGAACCTTGCGGCACTGCTGATCGGGGCGGATTCGGGAGCGGACAGCAGCCGGCTCTGGAGCCGGATTCAGGAGATTTCCGGTAAAAGTCAATTGGCAGTTGGGCTGAGCTTGACGCATCGAAGCCTGGAGAGCATAGGCCAGGCCCACCGCGAGGCTGCTGCTGCGCTCCATTTCAAGCGTCCGGGCTCGGGGCAGAAGAGCGGCATACATAAGTTTGGCGATATTGAGCTGTGGGGAGATCAGCCTGCGGCTTCCGATGCCGCCAATTTCAAACAGGTGGAGGCGTTCATACAGACACGGTATGCGGAGGACATTTCCCTGCAGCTGCTCGCTGCCCAGTTCCATGTAAGTGAAGCCCATTTCAGCAGGCTGTTCCGCAAAGCTACGGGAACCACCTTTATTGATTACTTGACACAGGTAAGAATGGAAAAAGCGATGGAGCTGCTATGCTCTCCCGATTCGCGGATCTACGAAGTATCGCTGGCTGTCGGTTACCAGGATTCACGCTATTTCAGCCAGCTATTCCGCAAGGCCACAGGCAAGACGCCTACGGAATTCCGTAAGGAACGGGAACTTATGTGAATCATATGATAATTATGAGTTAATTTCATGTTAAGTATAAATCCAGTGAAATCAAGGGATCGTCCTCGGTAGGGGGCGATTTTACTTTTTTTGGGAATCATTTTTTTAAACAGTTACGAAATTTTGTCCCATTGAGGGAACAGAGGCCGGTCAGTATAGTGGGTATAGAATCAATCGATGAAAGAAAACATGACATCAAGCGGAGGTAGGGAAAGAAATGAAGAAGAGATGGCTTAAAGGTCTGGTCACTATGGCACTCCTGACAGTAACGAT
>NZ_ASSC01000231.1 GCF_000520735.1 Paenibacillus forsythiae T98 | reverse complement strand
TATCGGCATGGCGGGTTCGGCGCTTCTGGCCGCCAAGCTGGGACGCCCGCGTTCCCTGTACGAGGAGACGGTTTCCTTGCTGGAGGCGCTGGAGCTTCCGACCAGACTGCCAGCGGAATACGGCGAGGAAGACATCATTGAAGCAATGATGCATGACAAGAAATTCAAGGAAGGCCGGATAACGTTTATCGTTCCCGACGAAATTGGGGCCGTCAGCATTGTGGACGGCGTTGAGGAGTCCGCAGTGCGTGAGGTTGTCCGGCAGCTTAAAGAGGAGGGAAGCCCATGGTAAACCGGGGGATTCGCGGAGCAACAACCGTAACACAGAACGACGAAGCGGAAATTCTGCGGGAAACCGTCCTGTTGCTGCGGGAAATGGTTGAACGCAACGACATTATTGCCGAAGATATTTGCAGTGTGTGGATTACGATGACGACCGACCTGGACGCGACCTTTCCGGCGCGGGCGATTCGGGAAATCGAGGGCTGGGAACTGGTGCCCCTTATGTGCTCGACTGAAATTCCGGTTAAGGGCAGCCTGCCGAAATGCATCCGCCTGATGGTGCAGGTTAACACGGACAAGAGCCAGCGCGAAATCCGCCATGTATACCTGAACGAAGCGCAGAAGCTCCGTCCCGATTTATCCGAGAGCAAATAGGCGCGGCGTATCTGTCAGGCGAATGACAGTTTACCGGGCGCTTTCCAGGGGAACGCTTTAAACAGGGGTGTAAGGCTCCTTCACCAAATAGAGTTGTCCAGGGGTTGTCAATAAGCGTTAGTATCATGTATAGTGTAATCAGACGAGTGAAGCAGAGCCTAGACTGAGATTAGATGAGCAGAGAAGAGCAGAGTGTAAGGGATTTTAGAATAATACAAGGTGCGGGTATGCCGGGGCTGCAAGCAAAGCAGGCTCACAAGAGCATGGATACCTGATGATAGATATCTCGCCCGTTATGTATATTCCGGATTTTACCGCCCTTATGTGACGATAGTGTCCTTTTCGGAAATCGTATTTGCGTTGTTTGGATGTGTGGAATTTCCTATGCCTCCATACGCCGCGAAGCTCATGCATTTCCTGAAGACCGAATTTCAGCTCTTATATACGCTTGTTTAACCAAACCTCTACTTCGGTGGGGGTTTTTCTGTATGTTGGGCCCTGTTTCGAGGCTGAAGCCCCGTTGATCTTAATGTGCTTAACCTTTCCAAGTCCAAGGAGGAACGACAAATGACCAGTCCCAGTGTAGAACAAGTGGTGTCGCTTTCGCGGCAGTATAATCTGATTCCCGTAGTAAAGCGGCTGCTGGCCGATATGGAGACCCCGATCCGGATCTTTCAGCGGTTCGCCAGCCGGAAGAATGCCTTTCTGCTGGAAAGTGTGGAGGGCGGCATCCAGTGGGCCCGGTATTCGTTCATCGGCAGTGACCCGTTTCTGCTGATCTCCGGCAAAAAGGGCGCGATCAATGTGGAAATCGGCGGCGAGACAAAACAGCTCAAGGGCAAGCCGATCGAGGAGCTGAAAGGTCTGCTTCGTTCGTACCGCAGTCCCAAGCTTGCGGAAATGCCGCCGTTTACCGGCGGAGCGATCGGATTCTTCGGCTATGACCTGCTTCAGTATTACGAGAAGCTCCCGGCCCATGCCATCGACGATTTGAACATGGATGATATTCGCTTCATGTTCTGCGACCTAATCATCGTCTTCGATCATGTCAAGCAGCAGATTCTGCTGGTCGGCAACCTGCATATCAAGGATGGCGATACGGATTCGGATATCCGGGCGAATTACGAGAAGCTGAACAGCAAGCTGGAAGAAGTGGCCGAGGAGCTGTGCAAGGAAACGCCGAGAGAAAATATGAACCGGAGGAGCATCCCGCAGGATATCGAGCTTGGCGATATTCACTCCAATCTGACGAGGGAACAGTTCATTGATAATGTGGAGCAGGCCAAGGCGTATATCCGGGCCGGCGATATTTTTCAGGTGGTGCTGTCGCAGCGGTTCCATATCAATACCGAGGTGTCTCCGCTCCATGTATATCGGCTGCTGCGCACGCTGAATCCGTCTCCGTACATGTACTATCTTAAAATGGATGAGGAGATCATCGTCGGAACATCGCCGGAGGCGCTGGTGAAGGTGGACGGCGACCGCGTCGAGACCCGCCCGATTGCCGGAACGAGACCCAGAGGCGAGAACGAGGCCAGGGACCGGGCGCTGGCGGCTGAACTGCTGGAGGATGAAAAAGAGAGAGCCGAGCACCTGATGCTCGTCGATCTTGGCCGCAATGATATTGGCCGGGTATCCAGGTTCGGAACCGTCAAATGCGATTCCTTCATGGAAATCGAGAAATACTCCCATGTCATGCATATGGTGTCGAATGTGTCGGGGACGCTCCGCGAGGACAAGGATTTCTTCGACGCTTTTCTGTCCTGCCTCCCGGCGGGCACCGTATCCGGTGCGCCGAAGCTGCGGGCGATGCAGATTATCGCCGAGCTGGAGCGTGAAGCGCGGGGAGCGTATGCGGGGGCCATCGGCTATCTTGGTTTCTCCGGAAATATGGATTCCTGCATTACGATCCGGACGATTATCTTCCGCAAAGGCCGGGCCTATGTCCAGGCGGGAGCGGGAATTGTATGGGATTCGGTGCCGGAGAAGGAATATGAGGAAACCGTGAACAAGGCAAAGGGCATGCTCAAGGCGATCCGGATGGCGGAGGCGATGTTCCCGGCCCAAGCGAAAACCGGCGGCAGCATCAATCAGGATTATATGTACGAGTACACTCCTTGACGCCAAGGGCGCGGGAAGCGCCCGGAGCGGGCAATTATCTACTATTAGCGGGAGGAGAAAGAAACGATGAACAGCAATGCCAATTCATTGATTCAGTCCGGGATTGCCGGACTGATTGAAGGCAAGGACCTGACCCGGGAGCAGGCGCGGGATATCATGAACGCGATCATGGAAGGGGCGGCCACGCAAGCCCAGATGGGATCGCTGCTGACCGCGCTGCGGATCAAGGGGGAAACGGTGGAGGAGATCACCGGCTTCGCGGAGGCGATGAAGGGCTTCGGCACCCCGGTTGCGACGGAAAACTCAAGGCTGCTCGACACCTGCGGAACAGGCGGATCGGGGATTCACAAGACCAATATCTCCACCACTTCAGCCATTATTGCCGCCGCCGCTTCGGTGCGCGTCGCCAAACACGGCAACCGTTCCGCTTCCGGCAGAACGGGCAGCGCCGATGTGCTGGAGGCGCTTGGCGTTAACATTCACCTGGATGCGGAGCAGGCGAAGCGGTGTCTGGACGAAATCGGCATCTGCTTTCTCTTCGCGCAGCTCTACCATCCGTCCATGAAGCACGCCGCAGGTCCCCGCAAGGAGCTGGGCGTACGGACGGTATTCAACGTGCTTGGCCCGCTGACGAACCCGGCCAGAGCGGACCGGCAGCTTCTTGGAATATACGACAGGAAGAAGACCGGAACGCTTGCCCTGGTGCTGAAGGAGCTGGGCCTGAAGCGTGCGCTAGTGGTCAGCAGTTATGAGGGCCTTGACGAGATCAGCATTTCCGGACCGACCGCTGTGGCGGAGCTGAAGGATGGCGAGGTCAAGGCCTATGACATTACCCCGGAAGAGCTGGGGCTTTCCCGGCATCCGCTTGAAGCTATTCTCGGCGGCGGACCCGAAGAGAATGCGGCCATTATTCGCGCGGTGCTAGGCGGCGAGAAGACGCCGTACCGGGATATCGTGCTCGCCAATTCCGGAGCCTGCATTTATGTTGCCGGTCTCGCGGATACACTGGCCGAAGGTGTGCGCAAGGCGGCGGATACCATTGATTCGGGCGCGGCGGCCCGCAAGCTGGAGCAGCTCGTCGCCATAACGGAGGAACTGAAACATGTATCTAGATAAAATTGTAGCTACAAAGATTAAAGAGGTTGAACTGCTCGGTCAAACCTTCTCCCTCGCCGAAGCGGAAGCGCAAATCGCCGGACTTCCGGCTACGCGCGGCTTCCGCAAGGCGCTGACACTTGGGCGCAAGCGCGATATGGGGCTGATCGCCGAGGTGAAGAAGGCGTCCCCCTCCAAGGGGCTGATCCGGGCCGATTTCGATCCGGTGGAGATTGCCAGGGCTTATGAGTCCGGCGGAGCGGACTGCCTCTCCGTTCTGACCGACAGCCAGTATTTCCAGGGCAGCGGCGATTATTTGCGGCAGGTCCGCGAAGCGGTGGCTCTGCCGCTCCTGCGGAAGGATTTCATCATCGACGAGAAGCAAATCTACGAGGCGCGGCTGCTCGGCGCGGACGCCGTGCTTCTGATCGCGGCCATTCTTACGCCGGCTGCGCTGTCCTCCTTCACGGACACGGCCGCCGGGCTCGGCCTCGACGTCTTGATTGAGGTTCATGACCGGAGCGAGCTGGAAGCCGTGCTGGATACGGGCAGAGCTGAGCTTCCCCATGTGCTGCTCGGCATCAATAACCGCAACCTCCGCACGTTCGAGACCGCGCTTACAACGACAGCCGAGCTCGCGGCGCTCGCTCCGCAAGGGGTTCCCCTGATCAGCGAGAGCGGAATCGCAGGGCCGGAGGACATCGCTTATCTGCAGACCACGGGGGCCCAAGGCGTGCTTGTCGGGGAATATTTTATGAGACAGCAGGATGTGGAGCAGGCGGTCGGCAAGCTGCTCGGCCCTGTTCTGCGGGACAAGGACCAGGTGCGGAATGGCTGAGACGAAAGTAAAAATCTGTGGACTTCAGGACGTTGAAGTGCTAAAATCTATGGTACACTTGCCGGTTGATTATATCGGCCTTGTCTTTGCTCCGAGCCGCAGGAAGGTAACGGCGGAGCAGGCTTCGCGGCTGATATCCGTTCTGGCCGATTGGCAGACGGGCAAGGCTCCTGTTGCCGCCGGGGTATTTGTCGACCCGGACAGGGATGAATTAAACGGGATTCTTGCCGCTGCGCCGCTCGGCGTTATTCAGCTGCACGGGAACGAAAGCCCGGCCTTTTGCCGGGAGATCAAAGAAGCCTTTCCAGGCGTTCAGGTATGGAAGGCTCTCTCTGTAGCGGTTGAAGATGGCGGCGCGAATAACGATGAACTTGCGCTTGAAAGCTATGCCGGAACGATTGACGCCGTGCTGCTTGATACGTATGACCCCGCTCAGCGGGGCGGCTCCGGACGCACCTTTGCCTGGGAGGAGATCCCGGATTACCGCAAGCGCGCGAGCGCGCTTGGCGCGCCGCTGTTTGTCGCCGGGGGACTCTCGCCTGACAATGTCGGCGGGCTTCTGGCGGCTTATGCGCCGGATGGAGTCGACGTATCAAGCGGGGTGGAAAGTGACGGAGTTAAAGATATAGCCAAAATCACAGCTTTTGTGGAAAGGGTGAAGCAATCATGATACAGGTGCCGGACCGGCATGGACGTTTCGGAGCTTTCGGGGGACGCTTCGTGCCCGAAACCTTGATGAATGCATTGATAGAGCTGGAGGAGGCCTATAACAAATTCTCGGCTGATCCGAAGTTTCAGGAGCAGATCGATTATTTGCTTAAGCAGTATTCCGGACGCGAGACGCCGCTGTACTACGCCGAACGCCTCAGCAAGCAGCTGGGCGGGGCGAAAATATATTTGAAGCGCGAGGATTTGAACCACACCGGCGCCCACAAGATCAACAACGCGATCGGACAGGCCATTCTGGCCAAGATGATGGGCAAGAAGAAGGTGATTGCCGAGACGGGAGCAGGCCAGCATGGCGTGGCTACCGCTACTGTCGCGGCGCTGCTGGGAATGGAATGCAAGGTGTTCATGGGCGAGGAGGATACCCGCCGCCAGCAGCTTAACGTGTTTCGCATGAAGCTGCTCGGAGCCGAGGTTATTCCCGTTACATCCGGCTCGCGGACGCTCAAGGACGCCGGGAACGAGGCGCTGCGCTACTGGGTCAGCAACGTTAACGACACGTTCTATGTTCTCGGCTCGGCGGTCGGCCCGCATCCCTACCCGATGATGGTCCGCAATTTCCAGCGGATTATCGGAGACGAGACGCGCCGGCAAATTCTGGAGGCCGAAGGAAGGCTTCCGGAGGTGCTGGTAGCCGCCGTCGGGGGCGGCAGCAATGCCATCGGCATGTTCTATCCTTTCCTTGAAGACGAGACCGTACAGATGGTTGGCGTTGAAGCCGCTGGCAAAGGCATCGATACGCCATTTCATGCCGCCACGATGAGCAAGGGCAGCCACGGGGTGTTCCAGGGCTCGATGAGCTATCTCCTTCAGGATCAATACGGCCAGGTCATTGAGGCCCATTCCATCTCGGCCGGGCTGGACTATCCCGGCGTCGGACCCGAGCACTCCTATCTGAAAGATATCGAGCGCGTCAAATATGTGCCCATTACCGACCAGGAAGCGCTCGACGCGCTGAAGCTGCTGTGCGTGACGGAAGGCATCATTCCCGCGCTGGAGTCTGCGCATGCCGTTGCGCAGGCGGCGAAGATTGCGCCGACGCTCTCTGCGGACAGCATCCTTGTTATCTGCCTCTCGGGCCGGGGCGACAAAGACGTGGAATCCATTATGGCTTATACGGAAGGAGATGGGCTGAAATGACGACCGAGACGACGAATCGCATGGATCTGACATTCCGGCGGCTGAAGGAACAGGGGCGTGCCGCGCTGATTCCGTTTCTGACCATAGGTGATCCCGATCTGGAGACGAGCCTGGCCATTATTGCCGAGCTGGAAGCGGCGGGAGCGGACATTGTGGAGTTGGGCGTTCCTTACTCCGATCCTTTGGCGGACGGACCTGTAATCCAGCGCGCATCATCGCGGGCGCTGCGCGGGAATATCCACCTGCGGACATGCATGGAAGCGGCGCTGAAGGCGCGCGAGGCCGGTAGCGAGCTGCCGTTTATTCTGTTCACTTACTATAATCCCGTGCTGCAAATGGGACTTGATACGTTCTTTGCCGAACTCAACCGGCATGAGATCAGCGGCTTAATTATTCCGGATTTGCCGATCGAGGAAGCGGAAGAAATGCGCTCCCGCAGCCGCGACGCCGGCATCAACCTCGTTCCTCTGGTTGCGCCGACCTCCAGCGAGCGCATCGCG
>NZ_ASSC01000230.1 GCF_000520735.1 Paenibacillus forsythiae T98 | reverse complement strand
GGCTAGCCGCTCATACGGAATCGGCTGTCCGCTCGCCGCGCAAATGCCGTATGTGCCGTTGTCCATCGCTTTCAGGGCGTCCTCTATATCCGTAAGTTCCTGCTCTTCCCGCTCCTGAAGCGAAATATCCATGGAACGGTGATACAGGTCGGTGGCGACGTCTCCGGGATGATTGTCAATCTCCGTCAGCTCGCCCGACATATCCCGCATGGAATCTTCAAGTCCGTGATCTTCATTCTCTTTTAGTCTGTGCCGGATATCGCTTTGCTGCCGGACAAGAAGGCCGCGCAGGCTGGCAAGCTGTTCCGAAGACAGGTGATTCATTGGCCTCGGCTCCTTTCCTTAGTGCCGTTTTCCTTATTAGATTGGCCGATTGCCCGAATTTTTAACGCTGGCAAATTGTGCTTTCAAACGAAGCGGCGCAAGCTTTCGCGCAATGGACGGGTTCTTGAGGCCTGTGCTACAATATACAAGTCTTTATACATGTTTTGGACCGCTCTGGGGCGGGAAAAATAAGAACGGAGTGACAAGCTGAAGTGGTGTACTATCTGATCGCGCTAATTGTATTTTTGCTTGACCAGGGAACGAAATATCTGATCTCCACCCGACTGGAAATTGATGAGCAAATTCCGGTGATCGGAAACTTTTTTGTCATTACATCGCACCGCAACCGAGGCGCCGCTTTCAGCATTTTGCAAGACCAGCGCTGGTTTCTTATTCTGGTGACAATTGTCGTTCTGATCGGAATCGTCTGGTACTTGAACAAGGTCAGAAGATCGCGGCGCCTGCTGCCTTTGGCGCTGTCGCTTGTGCTTGGCGGCGCAGTCGGCAATTTTCTCGACCGGGCGCTGACAGGCGAGGTCGTCGATTTCCTGCGGTTTAATTTCGGCAGCTATACGTTTCCGATCTTTAACGTGGCGGATTCCTGCATTGTCGTCGGCGTAGCGCTCATTATACTCGATTCCATTATGGATATGCGGGGCGGTCCGACCGAGGTTATTGAAGTGAGGGAAACAAGCGAGGTAAAGGAAGGGAATGAACAGCATTGAACAAGGACGCCCGCAATGACAGGGCAGAAGGCGAAGCGATGGACAATGAAGAGATCGTCGTCTGGACCGTTCAGGAGGAATACGCCCGGGAACGGATCGATAAATATATAACCGAAGCCTGGGAGGAGGAAATCTCCCGTTCCCAGGTGCAGCAGTGGATCGGAGCGGGACATGTAACGGTAAACGGCACAGCGGTAAAAGCGAACCACAAGCTCCTCTCGGGCGATACAGTCAGTGTAAGGGTGCCGGAGCCGGAGACGTCTGAACTTACACCGGAGGATATTCCGCTGAACATCGCTTACGAGGACGCCGACATGATTGTCGTCAACAAGCCGCGCGGCATGGTCGTGCATCCCGGGGCGGGTCATCCCTCCGGCACGCTGGTCAATGCCCTGATGTGCCACTGCAAGGACCTGTCGGGAATTAACGGCGAGATTCGTCCCGGCATCGTGCACCGGATTGACAAGGACACATCGGGTCTCATTATGGCGGCCAAGAACGACGCCAGCCACAATTCGCTCGCGGCGCAGCTCAAAGAGCACAGTGTAACCCGGCGCTATTTGGCGGTGGTTCAAGGGAATGTGGCCCATGACCAGGGAACGGTGGACGCTCCGATCGGCAGGGACCCGCATGACCGGAAGCTGTATACGGTAACGGAGAAGAACAGCAAGACCGCAGTAACCCATTTTACCGTACTGGAGAGATTTGGCGATTGCACTCTGCTGCAGTTGCAGCTGGAAACCGGGCGAACCCACCAGATTCGGGTGCACATGAAATTTATCGGTCATCCGCTTGTCGGCGATCCCGTATACGGCCGGAGTAAAGGAATCTTTATGGAAGGCGGACAAGCCTTGCACGCAGCCGTACTGGGCTTCGTTCATCCTTCCACGGAGGAATATCTGGAGTTCTCGGCGCCGCTGCCGGAGGATATGGAAGAGCTGCTCGCCCGTCTGCGGAGCAGATAAGTACAAATCAACTGCGGATTTGTCCATTGTTTTGAAGCCGCTGTTACGTCATATTTAACAATATAGAATGGATGGGCTGAGCGCCCGTTCATCCGCCTTATATTCCACGGAGCAGGAGTGAGATCACTTTTATGAGCGTTGAACATTACCAGAATACGTATATCCAGAACAATTTTGCGGACCGCATCGGCGGAGCGAACTATGGCAAGGACACCAATATCTATAAATTTGAGAAGATCAAGCGGGCCAAAGCCGCGGCGAAGAAGGATTTTCCGGATATCGAGCTGATCGATATGGGCGTAGGCGAACCGGACGAGATGGCGGATGCCGGCATCGTCGCCAAGCTGGCCGAGGAAGCGGCCAAGGAAGAGAACCGCGGTTATGCCGATAACGGGATTGCCGAATTCAAGGAAGCGGCGGCCAAATATCTGAAAGACGTATTTAATGTAGCTGACATTAATCCGGAAACTGAAGTTCTGCATTCCATCGGTTCGAAACCGGCGCTGGCCATGCTGCCTTCCGCTTTTATCAATCCGGGTGATATTACAATCATGACCATTCCGGGCTATCCGGTGCTTGGAACCCATACGAAATATTTGGGCGGCCAAGTCTATAATGTTGAGCTTAAGAAGGAGAACAACTTCCTTCCTGACCTTAGCTCTATTCCGGAAGACATCGCACATAAGGCGAAGCTGCTCTACCTGAACTATCCGAACAATCCGACGGGCGCAAGCGCGACTCCGCACTTTTTTGCCGAAGTTGTGGCCTGGGCGAAGAAATATAATGTTGTCGTAATTCATGACGCTCCATATGCGGCGCTGACGTATGACGGCCTGAAACCGCTGAGCTTCCTGTCCGTTCGCGGCGCCAAGGACGTCGGTGTTGAGCTGCATTCCCTTTCCAAGTCCTACAATATGACCGGCTGGAGAATCGGTTTTGTGGCAGGCAATCCGCTGATTGTCAAGGCATTCGGCGATGTGAAGGACAACAACGATTCCGGCCAGTTTATCGCGATTCAGAAGGCAGCGGCCTACGGCCTTGCCCATCCGGAAATCACGGAAGCTATCGCGGCCAAATATTCCCGCCGTCACAACCTGCTGGTTGACGCGCTGAACAGTCTTGGCTTCAAGGCGACGAAACCGAAAGGCTCCTTCTTTATGTATGTTGAAGCTCCGAAGGGCATCAAGGGCGGACGCCGTTTCGAGTCCGGCGAGGATTTCTCCCAATATCTGATCCGTGAAAAGCTGATCTCCACCGTGCCGTGGGATGATGCGGGCGCGTTCGTCCGTTTCTCCGTTACTTTTATAGCCAAAGGCGAAGAAGAAGAACTGCGCGTGATTTCGGAAATCAAACGCCGCCTGAGCGACGTTGAATTTGAATTTTAATTTGTCAGTGTAGAGCAGCCCCGGCGCCGATTGTGGTGCCGGGGTTATTTTTCTGCGAGAAGGTTGACACAAGTTGTCCGTTCTGTCATAATCCATATGATAAATGAATAGCGCCTTTAATTCAGTCCCGTGAGGCTGGCAAGGTAACGTGAATCGAGGTTCGCGGCTTTTTGTAGGGAATCCGTCTGTCTGCACGGAGTTCTTTTGCTGCGCGCCCGCCACTCTTCTTCAATCTGCGGATTTCACTCCTTGCCTGCTTAAGGCAAGGAGTTTTTGGTTTGGCGGCAGATCGGGCATATGGCGCATGACCTGGAGGCTAAGCTTAGATGATTATCGAAAAGAATGTCATTATGGACGAAACGGCAATCCGCCGGGCGCTTTCGCGGATTGCCCATGAGATCCTCGAGAAGAACAAAGGCATCGAGGATTGCATGCTGATCGGCATCCGCACCCGGGGAGTATACCTGGCCCGCCGGATCGCGGAGCGAATCAAGGAAATTGAGGGCACGGATGTGGCATACGGCGAGCTTGATGTCACCCCTTACCGCGATGACCTGGAGCCGGGGAAGAATAATAAAGCCAGCGGCGGAGATGGTAACGGAAAAGGGACGCTGATCATTCCCGGCGGCGAGTCCGGCACGCGCGACAAAAAAATCATTCTGTTCGACGATGTTCTCTACACCGGACGAACGATTCGCGCGGCAATGGACGCGCTGATGGACTGCGGACGGCCGAGAATGATTCAACTCGCGGTTCTGGCAGACCGGGGACACCGGGAAGTGCCCATCCGACCGGACTATGTAGGAAAGAACGTGCCCACCTCAAGGCATGAATCCATTGAAGTAGCGCTGAAGGAAGTCGACGGAATGGACGAAGTGCACATATTATCGAACTGGGAGGCAAAATAAATGACGACAGCTACCAGAGTGAAAGAACGCAGTCTGCTCGGATTGAAAGGGCTGGACCCAACGGAAATTGCCGCAATCCTGAACAGAGCGGCATATTGGGACAAGCAGACTGAAAAGGTAAGCACGGTACTTGCTTCCCGGTTCGTATCGAACATGTTCTTTGAGAACAGCACAAGAACCCGGTTCTCGTTTGAAATGGCGGAGAAACGCCTTGGCGCCCAGGTGTTGAATTTCACAGCTGCGGCTTCCAGCGTGGAAAAGGGCGAGTCGATTTACGACACCGTGCGCACCCTGGAGTCTATGGGCATTGATGCGGGCGTCGTGCGGCTGAAGCCGACCGGCGTGCTGGCCCAGCTGTCGGAGAGGGTCTCGATTCCGCTGATTAACGCCGGCGACGGCAACAATGAGCATCCGACACAGGCGCTGCTGGACATGTATACCATGATTAAGACTTTCGGCGAAATCAAAGGCCTGACCGTGTCGATCATCGGGGATATTATGCACAGCCGGGTAGCTCGCTCCAATCTGTGGGGTCTGACACAGATGGGGGCCAAGGTGCAGTTCTGCGCGCCGGAAAATATGAAAGCCCCCGAACTTATGGAGTACGCGCCTTATGTCACGATAGATGAAGCGCTGAAAGCGGACGTGGTGATGATGCTCCGTGTGCAGCTCGAACGTCATGCCTCCGGAATGATTCAGTCGGCCGAGGAGTACCGGCGGCAGTTCGGCTTGACTGAAGAGCGGGCGTCGAAGTTAAGCCCGAACACGGTCATTATGCATCCGGCTCCGGTTAACCGGAACGTCGAGATCGACGATGCGGTGGTGGAAAGCGCCAAATCGCTGATTTTTCCGCAGATGTCTAATGGCGTTCCGGTGCGGATGGCCGTCATCGAGAGAGCGATCCGCTAAAGCCATTCGCAGATGAGTTAATAAATATACACAAAGATGAATTTTTATTATATAATAACACAAGAGCCCGGATGGATCTGTCGCGGGCAAAAGGAGACAGCATGAACGTGATCATCAAAAATGCCAGTGTTTTGAATGCGGAAGGCGGCCTGGAGCGCAAGCATATCAAGATTGAGAATGGCGTTATCAGCGCTGTCCTGAACGAGAACGACAGTGTGGCGGACGGCCCGGAAACGATTGACGCCGCAGGCAAGCTGCTTGTTCCCGGGTTCATCGATATGCATGTGCATTTGCGCGAACCGGGCTTTGAACATAAGGAGACGATTGAAACCGGCAGCCGCTCGGCGGCCAAGGGCGGATTCACGACGATTGCCTGCATGCCGAACACGAAGCCGGTCACGGATAGCCCGGAAGTGGTGAAGCTGGTGCAGGACAAGGCCCGCGCGGCCGGACTGGTCAAGGTGCTGCCTTACGCCGCGATTACGAAGAGTCAGCAGGGGCAGGAGCTTACCGATTTTGCCGCCCTGAAAGAAGCCGGAGCGATCGGCTTCACGGATGACGGCGTAGGCGTGCAGACGGCGCAGATGATGAAGGATGCGATGAGCATCGCGGCTTCCATGGATATGCCGGTCATCGCGCACTGTGAAGACAACTCCCTGGTTGTGGGCGCGCCGGTGGCCGAGGGCGAATTCGCCCGGAAGCACGGACTCAAGGGTATCCCGAACGAGTCGGAAGCGATCCATGTCGGGCGGGATATTTTGCTGGCGGAAGCGACAGGCGTGCATTACCATGTATGCCATGTCAGCACGGAGCAGTCGGTTCGGCTGATCCGCCAGGCCAAGGAAATCGGCATTCACGTAACTGCCGAGGTCTGTCCGCATCATCTGCTGTTGTCTGACGAAGATATTCCCGGCCTGGATGCGAATTGGAAAATGAACCCCCCGCTGCGTTCGCGCCGTGATGTGGACGCCTGTATCGAAGCCTTGCTTGACGGAACGATCGACATCATCGTGACGGACCACGCGCCCCACAGCGCCGAGGAGAAAGCCAAAGGGATGCAGGCCGCACCGTTCGGGATTGTCGGATTCGAGACGGCCTTTCCGCTGATGTATACGAAGTTTGTTGATGCCGGGAAGATGGATCTCGGCCTGCTGGTCAAGAGAATGACCGCCGATCCGGCCCGCGTATTCAGACTTAACTCCGGTGTGCTGGAGCCGGGAGCTCCGGCAGATGTAACGCTGATCGATCTGGAGATGGAGAAGGAAGTCAACCCGGAAACCTTCGCCAGCAAGGGACGCAATACGCCGTTTACAGGCTGGAAGCTGAAAGGCTGGCCGGTGATGACCCTTACGGACGGCCGTGTTGTATGGAGTGAAGAACAGGAAACGAACCGGAAGAACGAAGCGGGGCTGCAGGCCTGAGAGGCGGAGGAACCATAAGCGGACACTCCGGAAGTTAAGAGAACATACAGTTTTGAGAATACAGAATGAAGAGGAGTGGAAGGGAATGCAGGCAAGATTGCTGCTACAGGACGGAACGCTGTTTACCGGCACCGCATTCGGCGCGGAAGGCGAGAAGACTGGAGAGGTTGTATTTAATACGGGGATTACGGGATATCAGGAGGTATTGTCCGATCCTTCGTACTGCGGGCAAATCGTTACGATGACGTATCCGCTGATCGGCAATTATGGCATCACTCGTGATGATTTCGAGTCCGTGCGGCCTTTCGTGCACGGCTTCGTTGTGCGCCGTCATGAGACGGTGCCGAGCAACTGGCGCGCCGAGTACAGCGTCGATGACCTGCTGAAAGAGTACGGCATTCCCGGGATCAGCGACATTGACACCCGCATGCTGACCCGCATCATCCGCCACTATGGCACGATGAAGGCCATCCTGACCACTTCCAACAAGCCGGTGGAAGAGCTGATGGAAATGATGAACGATACCTCGATTGCCGAGCTGCGCAACCAGGTGGCACGCACTTCCACTGCCAGCGCATACAGCAGTCCGGGAACGAAGGAAAAAATCGTGCTGGTGGACTACGGCGCCAAGACGGGGATTCTGCGCGAACTGAACAATCGCGGCTGCGACGTCATCGTCGTTCCCCATAACGTTACGGCTGACGAAATTCGGCGCATCAATCCGGACGGCATCCAGCTGTCCAACGGTCCGGGGGACCCCAAGGACGTGCCATATGCGGTCAAGACCATTTCCGAGCTGCTCGGCGAATACCCGATCTTCGGCATTTGCCTGGGACATCAGCTGTTTGCGCTGGCCTGCGGCGCCGATACCGAGAAGCTTAAATTCGGACATCGCGGCGGGAACCATCCGGTCAAGGAGCTGTCGAGCGGACGCTGCTATATCACCTCGCAGAACCACGGCTATACCGTGAACGAAGATTCGGTAAAAGGCACGGAGCTTGAAGTAACGCACATCAATAATAACGACAAGACGATTGAAGGGCTGAAGCATACCCGCTACCCCGCTTTCTCGGTGCAGTACCATCCGGAAGCGGCTCCGGGACCGCATGACAGCAGCTACTTATTCGACCGTTTCCTGGAGATGATTGCGGAGCACAAGCAGAGCACTCCCGCGATTTCCCGTCAAGCCCAGCATGCGGCGAACGCGCGGATTGCGGCGAAAGCCCCGAAACAGCAGCTTGAAGCCGTGAAAGGAGCCTACTAATAGAATGCCTAAGAACGATAAGCTTAAAAAGATACTCGTGATCGGCTCCGGGCCGATTGTAATCGGCCAGGCGGCCGAATTCGACTACGCCGGAACACAGGCCTGCCAGGCGCTGAAGGAAGAAGGCGTAGAGGTTATTCTGATCAACAGCAACCCCGCCACCATCATGACCGATACGAACATGGCGGATAAAGTATATATCGAACCGATTACGCTCGACTTCGTTACCGGCATTATCCGGCAGGAGCGTCCCGATGGGCTGCTGCCGACGCTCGGCGGGCAGACCGGCCTGAACATGGCCGTCGAACTGGCGCGCGCGGGCGTGCTGGAGCAGGAGAACGTCAAGCTGCTCGGCACCCAGTTGCACTCTATAGAGAAAGCGGAAGACCGCGATTTGTTCCGCGAATTGATGCGTGAACTTGAACAGCCTGTGCCGGAGAGCACGATTGTTACGACGCTGGACGAAGCGCTGGCGTTCGCGGCTGAGATCGGCTATCCGCTGATCGTCCGTCCGGCTTACACGCTGGGCGGCACCGGCGGCGGCATTTGCGCGAATGAAGCAGAGCTTCGCGAGACGGTCAAAGCTGGCATTCGCTACAGCCCGATCGGCCAGTGCCTGATCGAGAAGAGCATCGCCGGCATGAAGGAAGTCGAATATGAAGTGATGCGCGACGCGAATGACAACTGTATCGTAGTCTGCAACATGGAGAATTTCGACCCGGTCGGCGTGCATACCGGCGACAGTATCGTCGTGGCGCCGAGCCAGACGCTGTCCGACCGCGAGTACCAAATGCTCCGCAGCGCCTCGCTGAAGATTATCCGCGCGCTGAACATCGAAGGCGGCTGCAACGTGCAGTTCGCGCTCGATCCGCAGAGCTATCAATACTATGTCATTGAAGTGAATCCGCGTGTAAGCCGTTCGTCGGCGCTGGCGTCGAAGGCGACCGGCTATCCGATTGCCAAGATGGCGGCCAAAATCGCCCTCGGCTACACGCTGGACGAGATTGTCAACCCGGTTACGGGGCAGACTTATGCCTGCTTCGAGCCGACGCTCGATTATATCGTCAGCAAAATTCCGCGCTGGCCGTTCGACAAGTTCATCTATGCGAACCGCAAGCTCGGCACGCAGATGAAGGCGACCGGCGAAGTTATGGCTATCGGCCGCACCTTCGAGGAGTCGATTCACAAAGCGATCCGTTCGCTGGAGATCGGGGTTCACCGGTTCAAGCTTTCGGGAGCGGAGCTGCTTGAGGATGAGGTGTTAAAGACCCGTCTGGGGAAACCGGACGACGAGCGCATCTTCCTGATTGCCGAGGCGTTCCGCCGCGGATATCCGCTTCAGGAAATTCAGGATATCACCCAGGTCGACTGGTGGTTCCTTGACAAGATCGAGGGCTTGATCGGCTTCGAGGATCGCATCCGCGAAGAAGAGAGCCTGACGCCGGAAACGCTGTATCAGGCGAAGCGTCTTGGATTTACCGACCGTGCTATTGCCGAGCTGCGGGCGGAAGGCCAGCCTGGCGGCAAGCTGACGAAGGAAGCCGAGGTGCGGGAGATGCGCCTTATGCAGGGACTGAAGCCTGTCTACAAAATGGTTGACACCTGCGCGGCCGAATTCGAGGCGACTACGCCTTACTATTACTCGACTTACGAAACCGAGAATGAAGTGCTTCCATCCGATAAGCAAAAAGTGGTGGTGCTTGGGTCCGGCCCGATCCGTATCGGTCAGGGCATCGAGTTCGACTACTCGACGGTTCATGCCGTCTGGGCGATCCAGAAGGCCGGATACGAAGCGGTCATTATCAATAATAACCCGGAGACGGTATCCACCGACTTCAACACCTCCGACCGGCTCTATTTCGAACCGCTGTTCTTCGAGGATGTCATGAATGTCATCGAGCAGGAACAACCGGTCGGCGTCATCGTGCAGTTCGGCGGACAGACGGCCATCAACCTGGCCGCTCCACTTAGCGCGGCAGGCGTCAACATTCTTGGCACGGGCCTTGAAAGCATCGATGAAGCGGAAGACCGCAAACGGTTCGAAGCGCTGCTGTCCCGCCTGGATATCGCGCAGCCGAAAGGCAACACCGTAACGACGGTGGAAGAAGCTGTGGGCACGGCCCAAGCGCTCGGCTATCCGGTTCTGGTGCGTCCTTCCTACGTCCTTGGCGGCCGTGCGATGGAAATCGTCTACTCGGATGCCGAGCTGCTCAGCTATATGAAGGAAGCGGTCAAGGTCAACCCGGATCATCCGGTCCTGATCGACCGTTACATGCTGGGCAAAGAGGTGGAAGTCGATGCCATCTGCGACGGTGAAACGGTGGTTATTCCAGGGATTATGGAGCACGTGGAACGCGCGGGCGTCCATTCCGGCGACTCTATCGCGGTATATCCGCCGCAGCATCTGGAAGACAGCCTGAAACAGAAAATCGCCGATATCACGATCAAGATTGCCAAGGAATTGAAGACGGTCGGACTGGTCAACATCCAGTTCGTCATCTACCGCGGCGAGGTTTACGTCATCGAGGTAAATCCGCGCTCATCGCGCACCGTGCCGTTCCTGAGCAAGGTGACGGGCATTCCGATGGCCCTTCTGGCAACGAAGGTCATTCTCGGCGGCAAGCTGAAGGACGAAGGCTACAGCGAGGGCTTGTGGCCGGAGAGCGATTACGTCTCCGTCAAAGTGCCGGTCTTCTCGTTCGCCAAGCTGCGCAGAGTAGAGCCGACGCTGGGTCCGGAAATGAAATCGACCGGCGAAGTCATGGGCCGCGACAGACTGTATGCAAAGGCTCTGTATAAAGGCCTGATCGGCGCAGGTATGAAAATTCCGTCAACCGGCTCGATTATCGTAACCGTAGCCGACAAGGATAAGGCGGAGGCGGTTGAGCTGATGAAAGGCTTCCACCGTCTGGGCTACAAGATCATTGCTACGGGCGGCACCGCTTCGGCGCTGGAAAATGCGGGCCTCAACGTCATGAACGTCAACAAGCTCGGCGAAGGCGAGCCTACCATTATCGACATTATCCGCAGCGGCCAGGCGAACTTCGTCTTCAACACGCTCACGAAGGGCAAGACGCCGGAGCGCGACGGCTTCCTTATCCGCCGCGAAGCGGTCGAGAACGGCATCGTCTGCATGACGTCGCTTGATACCGTAACGGCGCTGCTGCGCATGCTGGAGACGATCAACTTCTCCTCGCAGTCGATGCCGGCTTTTGTCGGACAATAAGAATGGTGCGAAGGCACATGGAATTACAGGAACGGTTTGCGTCGACTCGCAGACCGTTCCGCTGTGCCCGGGCATTTGTGCGTAATGATTGAAAGGAAGAGCTATTTCACTTACTCAGCGAAGGAGTGTTGTTATGACCGGAGAAAGGCAGCCTGTGCAGGCAGCTGAGGCGAAGGAGAATACCGTCACACGGGACGCGCAATGGGAGAGCATGGCCAAACGTCTGATGATCCCGCTGGATTACCCGGATGCCGGACAAGCGAGAGAGCTGATCGCCAAGCTGCAAGGCATACCGTGCTATATGAAAGTAGGCATGCAACTGTTCTACGCCGCAGGTCCGGATTTTGTCAGAGAGCTGAAGGCCCTTGGCTACTCCGTATTTCTTGACGTGAAGATGCATGATATCCCGAACACGGTCAAAGGCGGAGCCGAGAGCGTGACCGCCCTTGGCGTCGATATGTTCAACGTCCATGCATCCGGCGGCTCGGCCATGATGGCCGCTGCAAGAGAGGGCATCGATGCGGCTCTGCGCAAGAACCCGGAGCTTCCCCGGCCGCTTGTTATTGCGGTGACGCAGCTTACTAGCACCAGCAAGGCCGTCATGAACGGCGAGATCGGCATTCCCGGCGAAGTGCCGGATACGGTTGTGCGGTACGCGAAGCTTGCC
>NZ_ASSC01000229.1 GCF_000520735.1 Paenibacillus forsythiae T98 | reverse complement strand
CGTGCGTGACCGGCAGTCGGCTGGGGAGCGGGGCGATAGCGGTGGCTGACCCGAATGTAAACGGCCGGAATGGTCAGCGGCGTGGAAACGGATATTTGGTCCGTGGCTTCGATGAGCATGCTCTGACGATAACTGGCGAGGACTCACTAGGAAGCGGGGCGCAATCCGTTTCTGACCCGCGGGTAAACACTAAGCTCCATCCGGACTGCTACGGTGTCCAGGATTGGGAAGCGTCGGCGAAGACGGTTCGCTCTGCGAATCGGATCATGCAGGCAGCAGGCAGCATCGCTGATCCCCGTATTCCGGACAGGCCCGGACGATACACGGATAAGTACCGCATGCAGGATATCAAAGATCCGGCGGCGACCGTCACTGGATCTACTGATGTTCAAAGTGGTGCACAGCTCATCGCGGACCCGCGTATCAAGTGCGCGCCGCGGGCGGACA
>NZ_ASSC01000228.1 GCF_000520735.1 Paenibacillus forsythiae T98 | reverse complement strand
CCGCCGTCACCGCAGTTTTGTCCGCGAGAGTCGGCTGACCCGGCAGAGCGTTGATCTTGTCAGACACCGCCTTCGCCGCCTTCTGGTCCGCTGCGGCCTGCTGCGCCGCCGTTTCCAGCGCCGCAATCGCCGCTTCCGCCGCCGTCAGCTTCTCCAGCGTCCCGGAGGACACCAGCGCTTGCTGAGCTTCCGTCAGGCTGCCGTACTGCTGCCGCGCTGCCGCAACCGCCGCCTTGTCAGCCAGCGTCACCGGGTCAGGCAGGGCATCGATCTTGTCTGCAACCGCCTTCGCTGCCGCCTGATCCTGCGCTTCCTGCTCCGCGCCTGCTTCCAGCACCGCAATCGCCACTTCTGCCGCCGCCAGCTTATCGACCGCCGCCGCAGACACCAGCCCCTGCTGTTCTTCCGTCAAGCTGTCGTA
>NZ_ASSC01000227.1 GCF_000520735.1 Paenibacillus forsythiae T98 | reverse complement strand
CAAGCTCGGTTTTGGCATGAACGTGCTGTACAGCAGCCGCAGCCGCAAGCCGGAGGCGGAGCAGGAGCTTGGCGCCGTCTTCACCCCGCTGGACGATCTGCTTCGCCGGTCGGATTTTGTCGTCGTCATGGTTCCGCTGACGGAAGAAACGAAGGGGTTCATCGATGAACGGCACTTTAACTTGATGAAATCTTCGGCCGTGTTTATTAACGCCTCGCGCGGCATGACCGTCAATGAGCAAGCGCTGACCGAGGCGATGCGCGCCGGAAAAATAAGGGCGGCGGCACTTGACGTTTTTCAGCACGAGCCTGTCGATCCCGCCAATCCGCTGCTGCTTATGGATAATGTCATTACGCTCCCCCACGTCGGTTCCGCTACCGCCAAAACCCGCCATGAGATGGCCATGTCCGCCGCCCGCAATCTCGTTATCGCTTTGAAGGGAGAGAAACCTCCGAATCTAATCAAGGAATTTCAATTAGGGGGTGCTTCCTTTTGAAGGTGTCGCTTTTTATTACCTGTTTGTCCGATATTTTTTTCCCCGAAGTCGGAAAAAGCGTAGTCAGCATATTAGAGCGAAACGGCGTCGAGGTCGATGTCCCGCTCGCCCAAACGTGCTGCGGACAGCCTGCTTATAACAGCGGTTATGTGAAAGACGCGCGCAAAGCGGCGAAACAAACGATTCAGGCCTTTCAGTCCAGTGAATATGTCGTCGCCCCTTCCGGCTCTTGCGCGGCGATGGTGCGCCATTATTATCCGGACATGTTTGACGGTGATCCGGAATGGTCGGCCAAGGCGGCGCAGCTGGCGGACAAAACGTTTGAATTTACCGAGTTTGTCGTCCGCGTGCTGGGAATCGACGATGTTGGCGCGGTCTGCGAGGATTCGGCGGCTTATCATCAGTCATGCCATATGAGCCGGGGGCTCGGCGTTCGGAGCGAGCCTGTACAGCTGCTCTCCCGTGTCGAAGGCCTCGAGATGAAGGAGCTGCCGTATTGTCAGGACTGTTGCGGGTTCGGGGGGACATTCGCAGCCAAAATGAGCGCGATTTCCGAGGCGATGGTCGATGAGAAAATCAGGCATCTCGAATCGACCGGCGCGAAAACACTGATCGGATCGGATATGGGGTGTTTGATGAACATTGCCGGCCGCCTGCGCCGAACGGGAAAAAACATTCAAACGATGCATATTGCGGAAGTATTGGCGAAAGGAATGATTACATGAACCTGCAAGCCGCCGATTTCAAAGCGCGCGCCAAGGAAGCGTTAAACGACACGCAACTGCAGCGGGCCGTTCCCTTTGTTCAGGACCGTCTCCGGACGGGGCGGGTCCAGGCGGCGGAAGCGCTCGGGAACGTGGAGGAATGGAGAGAACTGCTTTCCGAAATCCGGATGGATACGATCGACAATTTGGACAGCTACCTGGAGCAGCTGGCGGGCAATGTCCGGGCAAACGGCGGGCACGTGCACTTTGCATCCAAAGCGGCGGACGCCGTTTCGATCGTGAGCCGGATCGCGATAGAGAACGGCGCGCGTAAGATCGTGAAAGCCAAATCGATGATTACGGAAGAAATCCATCTGAACAAGCACTTGGAAGAGCAGGGGCTAAGCGTCATTGAGACCGATTTAGGCGAATATATTTTGCAGCTTGCCGGAGAGAAGCCGTCCCATATTATCTCTCCCGCTTTGCACAAGCGGCGGGGGGAAATCGCCGAGCTGTTCTCGCAAGCGGCCGGACGGAAGCTGTCCGATGATACTTCGGAGCTGTGCGCGTTCGCGCGGGAGCATCTGCGCGAATCGTTTATGGAGGCGGATATCGGCATTACCGGCTGCAACTTTGCGGTGGCGGAATCCGGTACCGTCGTGCTTGTCAGCAACGAAGGCAACGCCCGCTTAACGACCACGCTTCCGAAAATTCATATTGCGATTATGGGAATGGAGCGAATCGTACCGACATGGAACGAGCTGGATCTCGCCTTGACGATGCTGACGCGCAGCGCCACCGGGCAAAAAATTTCCGTCTATGTGACGGGCATCAGCGGTCCGCGCCGGGAAAGCGATCTGGACGGCCCCGAGCAGTTTCATCTCATTATTGTGGATAACGGCCGCTCCGATATTTTGGCGACGGCTTATAAGGAAGTGCTGAAATGCATCCGCTGCGGAGCGTGCATGAATGTG
>NZ_ASSC01000226.1 GCF_000520735.1 Paenibacillus forsythiae T98 | reverse complement strand
CCCACCCGCCAATCCAGTAAATCCTTTGATTTAAAATAGTAACCCCTCCTCGCTGGCATAATCTGCCTTTTTCCAGGCTAACCGAATTTAACCTTGCGCGTCAATTCTGCTAAACTGGAAATATCACCGGGGCATCAGCGCCAAGGAGGTTATGAGTATGAACAAGCCCGTCTACACCAGATGGTGGTTCTGGACGCTTATCGCCATCATCGCCTTGGGGATCGTAAATTGGTTTGACACCGGGCGGCAAACAACCCGGACATCCCAGCCTTCGGCTACCCCTGCGGCGGCCAGCACGCAGGAGCCTTCGCCGGAAGCG
>NZ_ASSC01000225.1 GCF_000520735.1 Paenibacillus forsythiae T98 | reverse complement strand
TCCGATTTCGTTGAAATTTTATCGCTTATCGCTTGTGGCAGAGCCGGCATGATTTCTGAAGTTTCAAGTATTTCGAGAACTGCAGTCTGGCCTGATTCTTATTTGGAAGTTTCAAGCGCTTGAAGGAGCAGAGCGGTGGGCGGGAATGAGCGGTTTACAAACTTCGACACTCCATTTTATAGTCATCGAATAATTGGCCGTTAGTATGAAGTAGAAGTCAGGAATGAAAGGAACAATTCCCGATGTCCTTGCTTTATCAGATTGGAAACCATCCCATTATTGCAGCGGTGCGCAAGCCCGAAGATATCGAGGCTGCACTAGGCAGTCGGGTGGACAACCTGTTCTTCATGGGCTGCAATGTCAAAGAAATCATTCAAGCGGTGCGGCTGACGAAGGAATGCAAGAAAGGGGCTTTTGTCCATCTGGATCTGATTCGCGGACTTTCGAGCACCGATAAGGAAAGCGTCGATTTCATCTCCGATTACGTGGGCGCCGACGGAATTGTGACGCCGAAGAGCCATTTGATCAAGGAAGCGAAGAGAGCGGGACTATATGGCATTCTGCATTTGTTCGTCATTGATTCAGCGGCTCTCCAGAACGGCCTTCGTGCGGCCGGAAATGTAGAGCCAGACGCAATCGAGCTTATGCCGGGGACCATTCCCAAGATTATCCGTTCCTTTGCCGATACGCTGGAGCATATTCCGATTGTCGCAAGCGGTCTGATTCAGACGAAGGCGGAGGCTGCTGAAAGCTTGCAGGCTGGTGCGACCGCGCTGTCCGTCAGCGATTCGGCGCTCTGGAACTGTTCATTTGACGATCTGCAGTAACCCGGTTCATTCGCATAATTTCATAGCATGTCTGTTAGAGTGAGGGACGAGAGAAAGCTCTAAGACAATGAACGAGGGACTTCATCCCCTGGTTTATTGCCTTTCGCTTTCTCTTTTTTGCATTTCAGAATTTAGGAGGTAGTATATGGAATCTGCTAATCGTCCGAAGCCGGATAAATATGTGCTCATCATCAGCATCGACGGCATGGCCAACTATTATTTGCAGGACCCGAACGTCCGCATGCCTCATTTGAGGGCGCTTATCCGCAGCGGCGTCTGCGCCGAAGGGATGGAAAGCGTCTTTCCGACAGCGACCTGGGCCATCCATTCCAGCCTGGTGACCGGGAATTATCCGCGCAAGCACGGCGTTCTGGGCAATTGGGTCGTCGACCGGCCGAGCCGCCGGGTAGGCGAGCACTTCGGCGACCGCATGTGGGACAAGCGAGATGTGCTGCGGGGGGAGACCTGGTACGACGCCGCCAAGCGCATGGGCTGGACGACCGCTTCAATCTGCTGGCCGGTTACGCGGGGCGCGGACACGCTGGATTACAACATTCCCGAGTTTTACGAGCAGGAGCTGTTCGAGTCGCACTCCACCCGTTCTCTCTGGGATGAGCTGAAGGCGGCAGGGCTTCCGGTAGAGCTTTACGGTGAATGGAGCCGGGACCATGCCCGCGGTCCAATGCAGGACTGGCTTACAACCGAAATCGCCAAATACCTTATCGACCGGCACAGTCCCAATCTCCTACAGCTTCACTACTTGCTGCCGGACAGCTGCCAGCATGATTATGGCGTCCGTTCCCGGGAAGCATACTGGTCGCTCGAATTTGTGGATGAGCGGATCGGCGAGGTGCTGAAGGCTTTGAAGCAAAAAGGCATTTTGGACAAGACGGATGTATTTGTTGTATCGGACCATGGCTTTGTCAATACAACCAGGACGTTCTATCCGAACGTGCTGTTAAAGCATAAAGGGTGGCTTGCCCCCAATTTGGATGATGAGCATGAATTTAGCGGCAGCAGGGTCGTTGCCGTATCCAACGGCGGCTCGGGATATGTCTATGTTCTTGAGGACGATGCCGAAGCGAAGGAGCTGCTGCTGGACGAAGTGCGCCGCGCTTTGGCCGAAAGCGAGGGAGTCGGACGGTTGTTCGAGCGGGAAGACTTTCCTTCACTGGGTCTGCCGGGCGCCGGAGAGCTGGACGGCCACTGCCCGGACCTCGCCTTTGAGGCCGAGCCGGACTGCTTCGTTCACTTCGACTATAGCGGTGAGGAGGTTATAGCGAGCTTCACCAAGTTCAAAGGGATGCATGGCTATCTCCCGCAGCGGGAGGAGCTGAAAGCCGTGTTCGTCGCGGCAGGTCCGTCCATTCGGCCCGGAACGAGCCTTCCGGAAATCCGTATCGTCGATGTCGCCCCGACCATTGCCCGTCTTCTCGGAACGGAACTTGAAGATACGGACGGCCGCGAGCTGGAGACGATTTGGAAAGAGGAGGTGCGGCTGTGGTGATGTTGAACCGGTGGAACGGAAAGCAGGGCGAGGCGGCGTCCGCTCCGGGCGCGCGGGGGAAAGCCGGAGCCCGCAGACGCGGCAGGCTGCACAAATTGTGGCTTCCGTTGGCCTTTTTACTCCCGGCCCTTGGCCTGTATGCCGTGTTTTTCGTGTATCCGTTCCTGTTCTCGCTGAGCCTGAGCTTTCAGCAATGGAATTTGATCAGCCCGGACAAGGAATTTGTCGGACTGGCGAATTACGTCCACCTGCTGCATGACGACGTGTTCTGGATTTCGCTGCGCAACTCGGCCCTCTATATGCTGATGACCGTTCCGCTGGCCGTGGGAATCGGTCTGGCCATGGCGCTGCTGGTGGAAAGCTTGTGGAAGGGCAAACGGCTGTACCGGCTGGTGTTCTTTCTTCCGGTCGTCTCTTCGATCGGTGTTATCAGCATCGTGTGGGGACTGATGTACAATCCGCAGGACGGTGCCGTCAATAAGCTGCTGGCTTCATTCGGCATCCAGGGGCCGAACTGGATCAACGACCCGGCGATGGCGCTTTGGGCGCTGGCTATCGTCGGGATCTGGAAGGGCTTTGGCTATAACATGGTGCTCTATATTTCCGGGCTCAAATCGATTGACCGCAGTCTTTATGAGGCGGCGTCCATAGACGGCGCGGGGCGGGGAGCCCGGCTCCGTCATGTGACAGTGCCGCTGCTGTCGCCGGTGACCTTTTTTATTCTCGTGATGAGCATTATCTCTTCGTTTCAGGTGTTCGCGACCATCCAGATCATCACCCGCGGCGGTCCGAATAACTCGACCAATGTACTGGTGTATCAGATTTATCAGGAGGCCTTTCAATTCTTTAATATCGGGACGGCGGCGGCTTCGTCGACTCTCCTGCTGCTTATTGTCGGAACCCTTACGGTCGTGCAGCTCAGGCTGTCGAACAGGATGGTCCATTACCAGTAAACCGTGTTTACGGAAAGGAAGTATTTGGCATGCAGCGTACGCTTCGTTTGATGGAAGAAGGGGGCAAGCATCTCCTGCTGATCACCGTCGCTTTTTTTATTCTGATTCCGATTTTATGGATGCTGGCCACGTCGGTCAAAGCGCCGCAGGAGGTATTCTCCGGTCATCTGTTCTGGGCGGAGCATTTTAGCCTTGACGGTTATCTCCGGGTGTTTCGGGATATTCCGTTCACCTTATGGGCGTGGAACAGCTCGGTTATAGCCGGGGCGCAGACGCTGGGTCAGCTTGTTGTCGGCCTGGCAGCAGCCTTCGCTTTCGCGCATTACCGCTTTCCCGGCCGCGACGCTCTGTTCTTCTTTGTGCTGATGACGATGATGATTCCCCCGCAGGTAACGATGGTTCCGGTCTACATGATCGTGAATGAGCTGCACCTGCTGAATACGTTTGGCGGCGTCATTGTCCCCCATCTGGCCAGCGGATATGCGATTTTTCTGCTCCGGCAGACGTTCATGACGATTCCCCGCGAACTGGGAGAAGCCTCTGTCATCGATGGCTGCAGCGCTATCGGCACGATGTGGCATGTGTACCTGCGTTTATCGGGGACCGTGATGAGCGCCTTGGCGGTGATTCTCTTCGTCGGCAACTGGAATGATTACCATTGGCCGCTGCTTGTCCTGGCCGAGAAGAGCCTGCAGACGCTTCCGGTCGCTTTCGTGCAATTCCGCGAGGAGGAGTCTCTGGAGTGGGTGCCAACGATGGCGGTAGCCACGCTGTCCATGCTGCCGATTCTCGCCCTGTATCTTGCGGCGCAAAAGCAATTCATCGAGGGATTCATGAACAGTGGTCTAAAAGGCTGAACGGCCACTTTGCCATCCGGTTGATTTTGCAACACCACATATAATAGGGAGGGAAATAACACATGAAAAAACAAATGAACGTTATCCTGCTCGCTGTCATCCTGCTGCTGACGACTATGCTGTCGGCCTGCGGCCAAGACGGACAGGGGGAAGCGGCGGCGGATACGGGGGGCCAGAACGGTACGGCATCCGGCGAGGTTGTGGAAATCGAATTTCTGCACCAGCATTCCGGCGATATTATCGACAGGCTTGTGGAAAAGTACAATCAATCACAGGATAAAGTGAGAGTGAAACCGACGTTCGTGCAGGGCTCTTACGAAGGCGTGATTGAGAAAATCCAGACGCAGGCGGCGTCCGGAAAGTTCCCTGACGTATTTACGAACGGATTTGTGTATAACCGCTTCGCCATCGATACGCTGCCGGTTGTGCCGGCCTATACCTTCATCGACAAGGAAAAGACCGATCTGTCGGACTTCTTTCCTTCGATGCTGAATCTGGGCAAAGGCGATGACGGACAACAGTATATGATGCCTTTTGCCGTCAGCACTCCGCTCCTGTACTACAACGCCGATCATTTCAAGGAAGCCGGGCTGGACCCGAACCAGCCGCCCGCAACGTGGGAGGAAGTGCGCGATGCCGCCAAGAAGCTGACGAAAGACGGACGCTATGGCATATTTTTCGACTACCAGATTACCGGGAACTGGCTGTATCAGGCGATGACGGAAACGGCGGGCGGGCAGATGATGTCCAAGGATCTGAAATCGGTCGGATTTGATTCGGATGCCGGACGCAAGGCGCTGCAGTATTGGGTGGATCTCGTGAATCAGGATAAGTCGATGCCGAATCTGGACAGCAAGCAGGCTTCCCAAAGCTTCCAATCCGGCGGGGTTTCCATGTATGTGACGACAACGGCGGCGCTTACGGGATTCCGCAAACAGTCCGCGTTCGATCTGCGCACGGCGCTCTTCCCTTCTGTGGACGGCAACCGCACCGTACCGGCGGGCGGCAACAACCTGGTCATTCTCGCCAAGGACCCGAAGAAGCAGGAAGCCGCCTGGGATTTCGTGAAGTATGCGACTTCGCCGGAAGCGACAACGATGATTGCGCAGGAGATCGGCTATATGGTTACCCGCAAAAGCGCTTTGGATGACCCTAAAATGATGGGAGACTTCCTGAAAGAAGTGCCGGCGGCGAAGGTGACGTATAATCAGGTCGATAACATGGTGCCTTGGTACAACTTCCCGGGAACTTCCGGATCGAAGGTATACAAAATTGTTCAGGATAACATTCAGGCGGCGCTCCTGCAGCAAAAATCCGTCGATCAAGCGGTCAAGGACGCGGCAAACGAAGCCAACGCCTTGCTGAAATAGAGCGGAGGTACGGATATTGAATCACGGCTTTCTTACCCGCGCGCAAGTGTACTTCTTTGATCTTGACGGCTGTGTCTATCACGGAGACCAGTTATCCCCGGGGACTGTCCCTCTCCTTCGGCAGTTGCGGCGGCTTGGCATCGACTATGCGTTCCTGACGAACAACTCCAGGCTGAGCGCGGCCGAAATTGGCGCAAGGCTTGCCGCCATGGGTCTGGAGGCCGCCCCCGAATGTATTCTTCCGGTAACCGATATTGCCGGAAGCTTCATCCGGGACAAGTACGGAACCGTCACCGTGAAGACAATCGGAAGCGAGAGTCTGGAGCGCGGAATTTCGGCGGCGGGGCACCGGATAGTGAGCTGGGATGAAGGGAAGGCCGACATTGTCGTCGTTGGCCGGGATACGGCCTTTCATTACGACAAGCTGCAGCAGATCTCGTCGGACATCGGCTCCGGTTCGCGGCTCGTCGCGACCAACCCGGATATTTATCACCCGGGCGCGCAGGGGATCAAAGTTCCGGAGACCGGGGCGCTGCTGGCTGCCATCGAGGCCATGACAGGCGTGGCGGCGGAGTGTATCGGCAAGCCCGAGCCCTACATGTTCCAGTACGGCATGAAGCTGTACGATGCGTCCCCGGAGAACTGTGTGATGGTCGGAGACAACCCGGATACCGACATTCTGGGCAGTGCGCGCGCCGGCCTTAGATCCGTATGGATTACCAACGGCGCTTCAGCTGAGCCTCCCAGCCGGCAGCGGGAACCGGGCCGGGTCCCGCCCTGTCCGGCGGATATCGTACTGAGCAATATGGCGGAGCTTTGCCGTCTTGTCGGCGGCTCTCATGGGAACCGGGATATCCCGGCCAGGGAGCTAGAGGCGTAATTAAATCCCGCCAGAAACAAGAAAGACACCAGGTTCGGTGTCTTTTTTGTAATAGTTTATAAGGTTTACGCTCCCGGATGCTCAATCAGCAATTGGGCGGTCTCGCGGGGATGCTGAGCCGGAGAAGAATGGTTTGCAGCCGACTTTGGCGCGGCTGTCCTGTTCATGTTGGAGCCTGTTATTTTCCGCTGGGTTTGTATATTGGTTCGCTAATAAAAAATATTGTTGCCCTTTCAATCAATTCATGATATATTAATTTTCGTTGCTGCATTACTTTTGTGTTCATACGCGGTCGTGGCGGAATTGGCAGACGCGCACGGTTCA
>NZ_ASSC01000224.1 GCF_000520735.1 Paenibacillus forsythiae T98 | reverse complement strand
GGGTGCCTGCCATAGGCGGCCATCGACATCAGATCATGCACAAGATCGTCCGGCGTATCTTCGCACATCGAAATTTCCTCAAGGATAACGTTCTTTTCCTTCGCCAATTCCTCCGCATCCAGCCGCGAACGGAAGAACATGTCGGCCAGCACATCCACGGCGATGGGAAGATGCTCATCCAGCACTTTGGCGTAATAGCAGGTATATTCCTTGGAGGTAAAGGCATTGACATTCCCCCCGATGGAATCGAACCGCTCCGCAATCGCCTTGGCGTCGAACCGGTCCGTACCCTTGAACAGCATATGCTCGATAAAATGGGAAATCCCGTTGTTCTCCGGCGTCTCATTCCTGGAGCCTGTCTTTACCCAGATTCCGAAGGATACGGAGCGGCCGGTCGGGATTTTCTCCATGACTACTCGTAATCCGTTTGATAATACCATTTTTTCCACGTGAAAAATCCTCCTGCCCATAGCCCTTCGTTCGCCAATCCATTTAACCGGGCGCCTTATATCCTACCAGAAACGGCGGATTCACTCAACATCGCCAGGCAGCACGCGCTCCGGCGAGAGCGTCTGGCTGACCGTTCCGAGAACCAGCCCCTTGGCCTTGATCCCGCGAATCATTCCGCGCAACGCCCTGGATGACGATGAGGTGGGATGCATAAGCACAAGCGTACCCGGCCCCGCATTTGCCGTAATCTTGGCGACAACCGATTCCGGGGAAGGATGGCGCCAGTCCACCGTATCGACCGTCCACAGCACCGTCTTCAGCCCCAGCTCGCGGGCAATCTCCACCGTTTCCTGGTCGAAGTCGCCCGAAGGGGGGGCGAACCAGCGGTTGTCGACCCCAAGGCTCGACTTCAGCAGCGTCTTGGTCTTGTCGATCTCCATTGCCGCCCGCGCGCGGCTGAGCGTGCTCATATTGGGATGCGTATAGGCGTGATTCTCAAGCTCATGCCCGCGCTTCTTGATCTCCATAGCAAGCTCGCGGTTCTTGCTCAGCCAGCTGCCGTCCAGAAAAAACGTCGCCTTCACCTGCTCCTCGTCCAGTATATTCAGCATAGGCACGATGTACTCATTGCCCCAGGCGACATTGATCATCAGCGACATCATCGGCTTGGCGGGATTCCCCCGGTAGATGGGCTGGGCTCCGAGATCATCCAGCGAGACAGCCGGCGGAGTCTGTCTGTACACGTACTTGATCGCTGCACCCGCCGGCAGCAGAAGAGCGTCTCTGTACGTCGCTTCCACGTCGACATCCAGACCGTTATAGCCGGGAATCGCTTTCCATACGCGATCCACTCTGGCGTCCACCGGCGGGCTGGCAACCTGGGCCGCCTTGGTCTGAATCATGCTGAGCAGATCGCTCCTCTTATCGCCCAGCGGCTTCAGAGCAGCCAGTCCACCCGACGCCCGGAGCTGCCCCAGCATGCTCCTTACCGGCCCTGCGCTGCTGCCGATTCCGATTACTATGGTCATGCAGGCCAACACAATGGCCGCTTTCTCCAGTCTCATTGCAGCTTCCTCCCGTACGATCCGCCGTCATTCAATTTTGCCCAAGCGTTCACCCTTGAACCGTACAATAGCCAGGATCTGCTGTACGGCCCTTTGTCCCAGCTTATGAGACAAGAAGGCGCATTATACCTTGAAGCGAAACGGTTGAAGACGAACGTGAGCGCCCCGCAGGGCGCGGCAGGATCACGGGAGGGCCATGGCCTGCACAGCAAGCACAGCGAACTGTTTCAAGGGGAATTGCAACTCAAAAAAAGAGCCAGAATGAAAGCTCTGCCTCTTTTCGTCGTACCTTTCATAAGCGCCGCTGCGCTCCGGCTATATAACCCGGATGTTACGCCTTGGCTTCTGCGGTCAACACTGCCTTGCGCGACAGATTCACGCGGCCCTGCTGGTCGATCTCGGTCACTTTGACGGTGATGGTATCGCCGATAGCAACCACGTCTTCCACCTTGCCTACACGCTCCGTGGACAACTGCGAAATATGCACCAGACCGTCTTTACCCGGCAGAATTTCCACAAAAGCGCCGAACTTCTCAATCCGCTTGACGGTGCCGACATAAATTTCCCCGACCTCAACCTCGCGCACAATGCCTTCGATGATGGAACGCGCCTTTTGATTCATCTCTTCATTCGAGGACGCGATGAATACACGGCCGTCCTGCTCGATGTCGATTTTCACGCCGGTTTCTTCGATGATTTTGTTGATGATCTTGCCGCCTGCGCCGATAACGTCGCGGATTTTATCCGGATTAATCTGCATGATGATAATTTTGGGCGCGTATTGGGACAGGCTCTCTCTTGGTTTGGAGATAGCTTCCATCATTTTGCTCAAAATAAACATCCGGCCTTCCTTGGCCTGCTCCAGTGCTTCTTGCAGAATCTTACGGTCGATTCCGTCGATCTTGATGTCCATCTGGATCGCGGTTACGCCTTCCGCCGTACCTGCCACTTTGAAGTCCATATCGCCGAGATGATCTTCCATGCCCTGGATATCGGTCAGGATGGAGACATGCTCGCCGTCCTTGATCAGACCCATCGCCACGCCTGCAACCGGCGCTTTGATCGGCACGCCCGCATCCATCATCGCCAGGGTGCTTGCGCAAATGCTCGCCTGGGAAGTCGATCCGTTGGATTCCAGCACCTCAGATACCAAGCGGATCGTGTAAGGGAATTCGGTCTCGTTCGGAATAACCTTGGACAAGGCGCGTTCACCGAGCGCACCATGACCGATTTCGCGGCGGCCCGGCGCTCTCAGCGGACGGGCTTCTCCTACGCTGAACGGCGGGAAGTTATAGTGATGCATGAACCGTTTCGTTTCGGTCAAATCAATGCCGTCGAGAATTTGCACATCGCCGAGCGCTCCGAGCGTACATACGCTGAGCGCTTGCGTCTGGCCGCGGGTAAACAATCCCGAGCCATGCGTGCGCGGCAGCAGCGACGTATCGCAGTCGATCGGACGAATCTCATTCAGCTTACGGCCGTCCGGACGAACCTTGTCATGGGTAATGAGACGTCTGACTTCCTCCTTGACGATATCGTGCAGCACTTCCTTTACATCGCCAATCAGTTCAGGCGTTTCGATATATTTCTCCGTGAAATGCTCCACCGTCTCGTTGTTGACCGCGTCGATCGCGTCCTGGCGGGCATGCTTCTCGGCAATCTTGACCGCCTCCACCAGCCGCTCCTGCGCATAGGCGCGCACCTCGGAGTTCACTTCGGCGTTTACCGCATGCAGCTTCACGGTCATTTTTTCCTTGCCGGCGAGTTCTACCAGCTCTTCGATCTTCGCTACGATGCCGCGGATTTCTTCATGTCCGAACATGATCGCTTCGAGCATGATTTCCTCCGGCACTTCATTCGCTTCCGCTTCCACCATCATGATGGCGTCCTTCGTTCCGGCCACGACCAGATAAATGTCGCTTGCTTCCTGCTGGGCGATTGTCGGGTTGACGATAAACTGTCCATCAATGCGTCCCACCACCACACCGCCGATTGGACCGCTGAACGGCACATCGGAAATGCTCAGCGCCGCCGATGTTCCGATCATGGCCGCAATTTCCGGCGAGCAGTCCTGATCGACGCTCATGACCAGATTCAGCACTTGCACGTCGTTACGGAAGCCTTCGGGGAACAGCGGACGAATCGGACGGTCCGTCAGGCGGCTGGACAGAATCGCTTTTTCGCTCGGTCTGCCTTCCCGCTTGATGAAGCCCCCCGGAATTTTGCCGACCGCGTACAGGCGTTCCTCATAGTTCACGGTAAGCGGAAAAAAGTCAAGATCCTTCGGCTCGCTTGACGCCGTTACCGTACAGAGCACCGACGTATCGCCATAACGGACCATAACGCCGGCGTTGGCCTGCTTGGCAAGCCGGCCCGTCTCCAGCACCAGGGTTCTGCCCCCGAGCTGCATTTCTACATATTTTTCCATAAAGTCCCTCCTTGGATGACAGCAGACCCGCTCTACAGGCTATGGGCAGGTTCATCTGAATTTTGTCATAATTAAAACGCCGTATCCTTATGATAGGGCTATACGTACGTTCTCTATGCAATACAAGCAAAAACGGCTTGGCCTTTTTGGAAAAAAGGAAAAGGAGCCGTTTTTGACGTTCATATTATCCGGACGGTTGCTAAATTTTTCCCTAATTTTCAAAAAGCAACCCAGCTGTCCCGCTGACGCTTCTTGGAAGCACATACGGTAAACAACCAGGCTGCTTTAAGGGTAAACCTATGGATTATTAGCGACGCAATCCCAGTTTCTCGATCAATGCGCTGTAACGCTGCACGTCTTTGTTCTTCAAATACGCGAGCAGCTTACGGCGTTGACCTACCATCTTCAGCAATCCGCGGCGGGAATGATGATCCTTCTTGTGCGTACGCAAGTGGTCGGTCAGATTAACGATATTCTCCGTAAGGATAGCAATTTGCACCTCTGGAGATCCGGTATCGGATTCATGAGTCTTGTGCTCGTCGATCAGTTGGTGCTTGCGTTCTTGAGTCAATGCCATCCTGTTCACCTCCTTCAATATAATCGCCGTTGGCCTCGTCACCGTCGGTGACACTCGAATGACCAAGCCAAGGTTATGGATGCCAGCAACCCGGCAACGTTAACCAGTATAGCACTATAAAAGGCAAAAGTAAACGTTACGAATCCAGCAATATTCTCCCGGCTGTCCCCGCATCCTCGCGGATTTGCGAAATAAGCGATTCAACCGAATCGAATCTGCGCTCCGGACGGATGAAGGCGACAAGCTCCACCCTCATCTCCTGTCCATACAGATCGCCGGCGAAGTCCAGCAAATGAACCTCAAAAGTCGGCTCGGCAACGCCCTCGTGAAAGGTCGGCTTCACGCCTACATTCATAACTCCGGGCATGGTCTTTCCGTTATGAACGGCCCGGACGGCGTATACACCTTTGGCGGGGATGACATACCGGTCTTCAAGCTCCAGATTCGCGGTCGGAAATCCGATGGTGCGTCCCCGCTTTTCGCCGTGCGCCACCGTCCCCCGAAGATGGTAGCAGCGCCCGAACCAGGAATTGGCCAGCCCCATATCGCCGCTCTGAAGACCTTTGCGGATACCGGAGCTGCTGACCTTTACGCCATCCAGCAGGAACGGCGGCACGGTCTCCACCTTCATGCGGCCGCCTCCAAGCTGCCGCAGCATCTCGGCATCACCCTCGCCCATGTACCCGAAGCGAAAGTCGAAACCGACAATCGCCGTAGTGATGTGCAAAGGCAGCAGCATGACGGACACAAAGTCCCGGGGACTCACCCGGGAGAGTTCTTCATTGAATTCGATGACATAGAGAATATCGACACCCATATCGGCCAGCAGCTCCTGCTTGTCACGGGGCGGTGTCAAATATCCCTCGTAATCTCCTTTTCCCATAACGTCTTTTGGATGAGGGTAGAATGTGATGACGGACGAAGGCACACCCTCTCTCCGGGCTAAAGCCACGGCTGAGGAGATTACACTGGCATGCCCAAGATGCAGGCCATCGAATTGTCCCAGGGCGGCAACCTGGGGCTGGGCCCACTCCGCTGCCGTCCCTTGCAGCATCGGATAGGATAACGTTACGGTTCTCATGCTGTTCTCACCTGCACTTCACTTAATTAAGAAAAAAATTATGATAAAAGATAATCGAGAGGCTCACCGGCATAGCTGCAGCAGATTGTACGGCGCCCGTCCGTCAGACCTGTGCAAATACTTTCACGGGAGCGATCGAACCGGTCTCCTCGCGCTCATAGATGCCAAGGAAGCCGCCTTGAAGATCATACAGACGAATAGGACCTTCCACCTGAACTTCGGGCGCCACAAACCGGGCGGCCAGACGCTGCCCCTGAAGGGCGGCCGCCTTCTTCTCATCGGCCACATTATGGGCCGGCAGATGGGAAATGGCCTCATCGGCGGGAATAAGGTATTCCTGAAGAGTTCCGTCCGCCTTGCGCTCGCCGATTTCCTCAAGTGTGAGGCACCGATCGGCACGGATTCCCGCCGACATCGTACGCTCCAGCTTGACCATCACGCCGGGCAGCGACAGCGCGCGTCCGATATCGACGCAGAGCGTGCGGATATACGTGCCTTTGGAGCACAGGACGCGGAAGGTGATATCCGGAAATCTCCCGTTCCAGACCATCTCCGACATTTCAATTTCGTAAATTTCAACCTCGCGGCTCTTGCGCTCCACCGTCTTGCCTTCACGGGCCAGCTCATAAAGGCGCTTGCCGCCAACCTTGACCGCGGAATACATGGGCGGCGTCTGGGAAATGATTCCCTGGAACGAATCCAGCGTCCGTCTTACCTCTTCCTCGGTTACCCTTACGTCTTCCGCCGTTTCCGTAATGGTGCCGGTCAGGTCTTCCGTGTCGCTGGACAGGCCTAGCCGGAGTGTGGCGATATATTCTTTGGGGAGTTCCTGAATATACTCGACGATGCGTGTGGCCCGCCCAAGGCACAGCGGAAGAACTCCTGTAACCTGGGGGTCCAATGTGCCGGCATGCCCGATTCTTTTCATCCCGAGCATGCGCCGCGCCTTGGCTACAACGTCATGCGAGGTAAAGCCGGCGGGCTTGTACACAGCCAGAACGCCTTCAAGCTCACTCATAACAGCCGGTTGACCTCCTTAAGCACAAGCGAAACCGCTTCTTCGAGAGGCATGTCAAGCCGGGCTCCGGCAGCGCGGGTATGCCCTCCGCCGCCAAAAGCTTGTGCCAGAGCGGCTACGTCCACTTTGCCGGCGGAACGGAAGCTGACCTTGACCGCCTGGTCGTGGATGACCTTGAACAGCATCCCGACTTCAACGCCCTGGATATTTCGAGGATAATTGACAATCCCCTCCAGATCCTCGTTGGCCGCGCCGCAGTCTATCATATCCTGAGGCGTGACATAGACCCAGGCTATGTCGCCCTTAGGCGATAACTCCAGTCTGTTCAGCGCCTTGCTCAGCACCTTCACTTGCGCAAGGGACATCTCCTCCAGCAGCGTTTCCGCAAGCTCCGGTCCGTTCACCCCATGCGACAGCAGCTCGGAGGAAACCTCCATCACTTTGGGAGAAGTATTGGAATAACGGAAACCACCCGTATCGGTCAAAAGACCGGTATAGATGGCTGTCGCAATATCTGCATCCCAGGTGATGTCGAATTCTTTCAGCAGATCAAATAAAATCTCGGCGGTAGCCGCGGCGTCCGGCTTAATGAGCTGAACCGTGCCGTAGCCATTATTGGTCGGATGATGATCGATGTTCACAATAGACGCATTCGGCTCAAAATAGCGCTGTGTCTGGCCGACACGCTGAAAGTCGGCGCAATCGACACAAATGACATGGCTGAACTTGCGTTCCGGGGGATTTGCCGACATATCGACAATTTGCTCCGCTCTCCACAAATATTTCATGCGGGTCGGGATCGGCCCTTCGTTCAGCATCATGTATTTCTTGCCCAGACATGAGAGAAGCCAGCCCACCGCTAGGGTGGAGCTGACTGCATCTCCGTCCGGCTGAACATGCGACACTACAAGATAATCGTCGTGGTCCAGCAGAAACTGACGTGTCTGCCGGAGACTGTGTTCATAGCTCTGCATTCGCCGTCTCCTTTGGTTATTCCTGGCTCTCGTCCTGCTTGCCGATATCGCCAAGCAGCTTCTCGATCCGGCTGCCGTAGGCGACGGATTCGTCGAACTTGAAGATCAGTTCCGGAGTATGGCGAAGGCGGATCGCCTTGCCAAGCTCGGAACGGAGAAAGCCGTTGGCTTTTTCAATCGCCTTGAGCGACGCATTCTTCTGCTCATCGTCTCCGAATACGCTGAGGTACACCTTGGCCTGGGAAAGGTCATTGGTGACATCGACGCCGGTAACGGTGACAAATCCGATCCGGGGATCTTTAAGCTCTCCTTGAATCAGGCGGCTGAGTTCTTTCTTGATTTGTTCGCCGACGCGTCCGGCTCTGATTTTGGACATGTTTCATTCACCTCTTTAAGTTAGCGCTCCACGGATTCCATGATGAACGCTTCGATGATGTCGCCTTCTTTGAGATCGGTATAGCGTTCCAACGTAATGCCGCATTCATAGCCCTGCGCCACTTCTTTGGCATCATCCTTAAAGCGTTTCAAAGAGTCGATCTTGCCTTCAAATACGACGATGCCGCCACGGACCAGACGCGTCTCCGCATTGCGCGTGATTTTGCCGTCGATAACCATACAACCGGCAACGGCGCCCACTTTGCTGATTTTGAAGACGCTGCGAACTTCGGCATGGCCGATCACGTTCTCCTTGAAGATCGGGTCCAGCATCCCTTTCATCGCCTGCTCGATTTCCTCAATGACGTTGTAGATAATATTGTGCAGACGCACATCGACCTTCTCCTGCTCTGCGGCGGCCTTCGTCTGGGCATCCGGACGAACGTTGAAGCCGATGACAATCGCGTTGGAAGCAGCGGCCAGCGTAATATCGGATTCCGTAATTGCGCCCGCTCCGCTGTGGATAATCTTTACGCGCACGCCTTCCACTTCGATCTTGGCCAGGGAACCTTTAAGAGCTTCGACCGAACCTTGAACGTCCGCTTTGATAATGACGTTGAGGTCTTTGATCTCGCCGTCCTTGATATGCTTGAACAGGTCGTCCAGCGTAACGCGGCTGTTCGTGCTCAGCTCCGATTGACGCTGGGTAGTCGCCCGTATGTCGGCGATGTGACGCGCTTTTCGTTCGTCTTCGAACACCATGAACGGATCGCCCGCTTGCGGAACTTCCGTCAGACCGGTGATTTCAATCGGTGTGGAAGGTCCCGCTTCTTTCAGACGGCGTCCCTTGTCGCTGACCATAACCCGTACGCGCCCGAAGCAATTGCCCGCTACGAAGGCGTCGCCCACTTTCAGCGTTCCGTTCTGAACGAGGATGCGGGCTACCGGACCGCGGCTCTTATCGAGTTCGGCTTCGATTACGGTACCGCGCGCCCGTTTATCCGGGTTCGCCTTGTATTCATTCACCTCGGCGACGAGCAGAATCATCTCAAGCAGATCTTCGAGACCGATACGCTGTTTGGCGGACACATTGACGAAAATCGTGTCGCCGCCCCACTCTTCGGGAACAAGCTCATAGTTGGTAAGCTCCTGCTTTACTTTGTCCGGGTCCGCGCCCGGCTTGTCAATTTTGTTGACAGCCACGATGATCGGCAGTCCCGCCGCTTTGGCGTGATTGATCGCTTCCACGGTCTGCGGCATAACGCCGTCATCAGCCGCTACGACGATAATCGTAATATCCGTAACCTGTGCTCCGCGGGCACGCATCGCGGTGAACGCTTCGTGACCCGGAGTATCGAGGAATGTAATTTTCTTGTGGTTGATTTCGACCTGATAAGCGCCGATATGCTGCGTAATTCCGCCGGCTTCGCCGCCGGTGACATTCGTGGAACGAATGGCATCAAGCAGCGTCGTCTTGCCGTGGTCGACGTGACCCATAATGGTCACGACCGGAGGTCGGGACCGCAGGTCTTCGGGAGCATCGTTCTCTTCCACAGTTTCGAAACGATCTTCCTCTACCGGAATCTTCACTTCAACTTCAACACCGAATTCACCGGCAAGCAGCAGGATGGTATCGATATCCAGTTCCTGGTTGATCGTTGCCATCACACCCATCAGAATCAGCTTCTTGATGACTTCCGAAGCGTCCTTATGGAGCAGCTTTGCGGTCTCGCCCACTGTCATGTTGCCGCGAACGATAATTTTCTTTGGCGTATTGTCGATTTTCTCCCGGCGCTCCATCGGCTGGTTTCTGCCGCCGCGCTGATTTTTGCCGCCGCGTCCGTTATTCCGGAAATTGCCGCCTCTGCCGTCCTCGAACCGTTTCTGGTTGCCTCCTTGACGGTTCTTGGAATTCCGGGAGAAATCGCCGCCCTGGCCTTGTGGCCGGGCATCGCCTGGACGGGATGCTCCGCCCTGGCCCTGCGGACGGCTACCGCCGCCGAATCCGCCTTGGCGCTGGCCTCCGCCGCCTTGGCCTTGTGGACGGGCGTCACCTTGACGGGGAGCCCCGCCTTGGCCCTGCGGACGGGAACCTCCGCCCTGGCTTTGCGGACGAGGTGCTCCGCCCTGATTTTGCGGGCGAGGTGCTCCGCCCTGACTTTGCGGGCGAGGCGCTCCGCCTTGGCCCTGCGGACGTCCGCCTTGGCGAGATGCTCCGCCTTGGCCTTGCGGGCGCTGTCCGGAGCCGGTCTGGTTTCTGCGGGAATCCTGCCCGCTTTGAGGTCTTGACGACATTGTCGATGAGTTATTGTTTGGCTTGTTCATACCTACCTGCTTTTCCATTTGATTTTTGTTAACACTTTTCGCTTCCACTGTTGCCGTTGCCGCAGGAGCGGGACGGCTTCCGCCTCCGTTTTCCCTTTTGGCCGCGGCATTGGACTTGATATCCTTAAAGAACTGCTCCACCTTCGATACGGAGTCATTCTCCATAACGCTCATATGGTTGTTCACTGGAACGTTCAGACGTTTCAAAATGGTGATAATCTCTTTACTGCTCATATTAAGCGATTTGGCGTATTCGTAAACCCGCAGTTTGTCTTTGCCGTCTTGTTTAGTCAATGATTCCACCTCCGACATTATCTCCGAGCTGCTTGGAGATCATTTCCGCGAATCCTTTGTCCGTGACAGCCAGCACAACGCGACCATCCTTGCCGATCGAAGCACCCAGGCTGTCGCGGCTGAATCCGATCACCAGCGGAATATTGTAGGTTCCGCATTTGTCGCGGAATTTCTTCTGCGTATTGTCCGAAGCGTCCCCCGCCAAGAGAACCAGCTTCGCTTGCGCCGAACGGACCGCCTTCAGCACAATCTCTTCGCCGGTGACAATTTTGCCCGCGCGCATGGCAAGCCCCAAATTAGAGAGCGCCTTACTCATCTTCCGCAGCTTCCTTTGACGCGAGGAACTGCTCCTCCACGGACACGAAATCCCTGGCGAGCTGTTCATATATTTCCGGGCTTACCGGAACTTTGAGCGCGCGGTCCAGCGCCTTGGTCTTTTGAGCCAGTTTGAAGCATTCCAGCTTGCCGCAAATGTATGCTCCCCGGCCCGACTTCTTCCCGGTAAGATCGATCATCACTTCGCCATCAGGCGTTCTCACGATACGGATAAGCTCTTTCTTCGGCATCATTTCCTGACTGGCGACGCATTTGCGCAGCGGCACTTTTTTCTGCTTCATCTTCAGCCACCCGCCCCTCGTTGGTTAATCTATGGAGACAGAATCCTGATGCATTTCGTCGCTGGACGTTCTAGGTCTGCCGAATTCCTGCTCCGCCTGGCTTTCGCTCTTGATATCGATTTTCCATCCTGTCAGCTTGGCAGCGAGCCGAGCATTTTGGCCTTTGATGCCGATGGCCAGAGACAGTTGGTAGTCCGGAACGATGACCCGCGCCATTTTCTCGGCTTCGAACACTTGAACCTCCAGCACCTTGGAAGGGCTAAGCGCATTGGCTACATATTCTTCCACCGATTCGGAATAGCGCACAATGTCGATTTTCTCCCCGCGCAGCTCGGTGACGATCGTCTGTACGCGCATTCCTCTCGGACCTACGCAGGAGCCGACGGGATCGACTTCCGGATTGCGCGAAAACACCGCAATCTTGGAGCGGAAGCCCGCTTCACGGGCCACGGAACGAATCTCCACGACGCCGTCGAAGATTTCGGGAACCTCAAGCTCGAACAGACGCTTTAGCAGGCCGGGATGGCTGCGGGAGAGCAGAATTTGCGGCCCCTTGGTCGTATTCTCCACTTTGGTAATATAAGCCTTGATCCGTTCGCCATGCTTGAATTTCTCGCCGGGCATCAATTCGTTCAGCGGCAGCACCGCTTCGATTTTGCCAAGGTCAATGTATACGTTGCGCAGATCCTGGCGCTGCACGATTCCGGTGACGATATCCTCTTCCTTGTCGATAAAAGCGTTATAGATCAGTCCCCGCTCCGCTTCGCGGATGCGCTGGGTGACGACCTGCTTGGCGGTCTGGGCGGCGATACGGCCGAAATCACGCGGCGTAACCTCCTGCTCCGCAACATCCTCAAGCTGAAAATGCGGGTTCAGCTCCCGGGCCGCAGGCAGCGAGATTTCGGTGCGCGGGTCAAGCACTTCTTCCACGATCAGCTTGCGGGCATATACTTTAATTACGCCCGTGTTGCGGTTCATATCGACCCGAACATTTTGCGCGGCGTTGAAATTGCGTTTATAGCTGGAGATCAGCGCAGCCTCGATGGCCTCGAACAGCACATCCTTGCTGATGCCTTTCTCTCTCTCCAGTTCATTCATAGCTTCAATAAAATCCATACTCATGAAAAATCCGGTCCCCCTTTCAAAACCTAAAAAATAATGGCCAATCTCGCGCTGGCGACCTTGGCATACGGAACAGCATGCTGTTTTTTGCCCGCGGAGATGAGCATTTCCCCGCCCTCGAACGAGAGCAGCCGGCCTTCGAACTCCTTCAGTCCGTCGATCGGCTCATACGTCGTTACGAACACGTCCTTGCCGACCGCCTTTGCCACATCGTCGGCCTTCTTCAGCGGCCGTTCCGCTCCCGGAGAGGATACCTCCAGGAAGTAGGCGCCCGGAATAGGATCGTTCTCATCCAGCTTGGCGCTCAAGAATTCGCTGATGCTACCGCAATCATCGATGTCGATTCCGCCTTCCTTGTCCACGAATACGCGCAGAAAGTAATTGGAGCCTTCCTTTACATATTCCACGTCCACCAGTTCGAATCCATTGTCGTCAAGGTAAGGCTTCAGCATCACTTCTACCGTACCTTTAATTTTGGGTGTGCTCAAATAAAACTAACCTCCACGAACTTGTCTTTTGCTGTATACCAAAGATAAAGAGTGGGTTTCCCCACTCTTTACACAACGGACTTATCTCATTATTACCAAAAAAAATTATACCATAGCATGGCAATACTGACAAGTGCGCGCCCTTGACTGCCTTGAGGCCGCTCAGGACGGAGACGATGGCAAAGCGCTCTTCTTGCGGTATTCATCGGGAGTCAGGCCATATTTCGCTTTAAATACCCGGTAAAAATATTTTTCATCCTTAAATCCGACCTTGCCGGCTATTTCATATACCTTCATGTCGCCCGCTCTCAGCAGCTCAGCCGCCTTGTCCAGCCGGATATCCGACAAATATTTCGTAAAGGAAACGCCGAGATAGCTTTTGAAAATAACGCTTAAGTAGTTGGGGCTGAAATACAGCAGGCTCGCCGCTTGCTCAAGCGAGATGTCCATAGTGTAATGCTCTTCAATATAATTGACGCATTTGTCAATGACTTCGGCATGCTTTTTTCCGCGGCCGGTGTGCATGGTCATCATAAACCCTCTCAGGATTTCCAGAAACCGCTCCCGGCAATCCTCATAGCTGATGCAAGCCGTCAGGCTGCTCTCTGTCTTCTGCAAGGCGAGCTGGTAAGCCTCTTCACTGAAAAATCCCTTGACCGCCGGAGCGATACGCAGCACAAGCTGAACGACGGCTTCAAGCCATTGCTCCCGGTAAGGCAGCCCGTTCTCCAGAAGCTGGCGGAACAAGTCCTCCGTATGCTTCAGCAATAAATCGGCCTTGTCCGTTCGGATATATTCTTTGAACAGCTCCTCATCTTTATGGAAGTTGTAGCGGATGGGAGCTATCCGGCCAGAAACAGCGGCATATTGAACAACCCGGTCCCCACCCAAAAAATAACGAAAATCGGCGGCGTCCTCCGCTTCTTTATACGAATCGAGGGCTTCGCGGCAGAGATCGGCGCGCACATTGCCTACGCCTACCGCAAACGACAGCTGATAGTTGCATGACAGCCGCTGTCCATATTCCTCCAGGGCCGTAAGCACGGCATCGGTGATTACTTCTTCAGGACGCTTGGCCGTGAGCACCGAGATCATGGTCAGTTTGGGATTTGAAGCAAAAAAGGACACGACCCGGTTCGCGGAACTCAGCAGGCTCGCGAGCATCCCCGGCATGGCCCCCCGGATATCATCCAGCCCTTCAGGGTACAGGTCGCCGGGAGCATTGTCCTCGACGCGCGTGATGATGACCGCCCCGCAGGGTTCCAGCGAATACTGCTGCCGAAGCTCGCGGAACTTGGCCTCTGAGACTCCGTTTTGTACCCATTCCCCCAGCAAATGCGTGTAGTACGCATTCATGCTGATGTGAAAATGCTCCCTGCCGATCTCTTCGGGCGAAATCCTTTTTTCTTTCTCAATGCTTTCCCGAACCTTGTCGAGCAGCACGCCGATGCTCTCCTCTTTCACCGGCTTGAGCACGTAATCGAAAGCGCCTAGCCGAAGGGCCCGCTGGGCATATTCAAAATAGCGGTAGCTGCTCAAGATGATAATCCGGGTAGCGGAGGAGAGCTTATTCATATGCTCAATGAAATCGAAGCCGTCCATGATCGGCATTTTGATATCCGTAATCACGACATCAAAGGAAGCGGTTTGGGCCATATCCAGCGCGGTCCTTCCGTTGCCGGCCTCGACAACCTCGCACCCGGGCAGGTATTCCCGGATCATTTTGCCGAGCACCCTTCTCTGAATCGCTTCATCATCGACAACCATAATTCTGTTCATGGCCGCGTTCACCTACTGTATGGATTTTAATCGGAACACCTTGAGGGACCGGAGCTGTACCTCCCCTTCATATGCAAACATCTCCAGACCATCATCCTGCGGCCCCGGGAAAATCAAATCAGTAATTGCGCACTCCCCGCCGCCCGAGAACACTTCGACCGACGATCTGTCCACCCAGAGCTGCAGACATACAAGCCCCCCGCTGGGCGCGAGCGCCGCGCCGTGTCTGCCGGCAAAATGCTCGTGAAACCGCACTTCCCCGGAGGAGGTCCGGTCCACGAACAGCTCCCCGCTTCGGGAATCATACCCCACTATTGTAGCACGGCTCCCATCCTCTGCGGCTCTTACTCTGAACCCGAACGAAGACGCGGAGCCAAGCTCGAATTCGGCGTCGATCCGCATGGCGTCTCCCTTGATCCCCGGAAGGGGCGCAATTCCTTCAATGGTCAGGTTCTTAAGGTGCAGCATCTCTCCCGCGAGCCGCGAAAGCTCCGCCACAGGACGCTGAATCAGTCTGATTGTACCGCCAGAGTCTCTCAAGGTAAGCTCTCTCGGGAGCGTCATCGCGCCTCTCCACCCTTCGGTGGGCGTTACTCTTGCATATTTCCAGTTGCTCATCCACCCCATATAGATTCTTCGCCCGTCCAGGGCCGGTATATCCGAGAAGCTGACCCCCGCATAATTGTCCCGCCCATGGTCGAGCCAGCGTACAGCTTCGGGATCATGCTCGTTCACAAACTGTTGTCCGTTGAAATGGCCGACAAAATACTGCGTCCGGGAGCCCTCGGGAATGTGAGGAGCCTCTCCGATGCTGACCAGCATGACCCATTTGGTTCGCCGGGGATTTCCGGGGGCAGCCAGCTCGAACAAATCCGGACATTCCCAGACGCCGTCATGGGAGCCGTGTCCCTCTCCAAATTCGCTCGCAAAGGTCCATTCCTTCAAATTTGGCGAGGTGTAAATACAGACGCTTTGGCCGGTTGCAAGAACCATGATCCATCGCCCCGAAGCTTCATGCCAGAATACTTTAGGGTCCCGGTAGTCGGAATAGCTGGGGTTCTCCAGCACGGGATTCCCGCAGTATTTTATCCATGTGCGTCCGTTATCGCGGCTGTAGGCCAGACTTTGCCGTTCCCGCGGCCGGGCGGTTCCCGGATATTCGTCATGATGGGTGAAGATGGCTACAAGACCCGGCTTCCCGCCGAAAAAACCGGACGTGTCGTTCCAATCCACAACAGCGCTGCCGGAAAAAATTTGCCCGTGCTCATCAGGCGACAGCGCGATCATCAGATGCTGCCAGTGTACCATGTCGGGGCTTACCGCATGCCCCCAATGCATAGGTCCCCAGCTCATGCCGAAGGGATGATACTGATAGAACAGATGATATTCTCCACATAGTTGATTTCATTATCTCACATGCTCCAGGCGATTTGTCCGGTCAGCCTTTAATTCCGGCGCTGGTAATTCCTTGTACATAATATTTTTGCAGCAGAAGGAACAGAACAATGATCGGAACGGTCGTGAAGGTCAGCGTCGCCATAATTTGCCCGTAATAGATCGGAGGCAGTGTGAAGAAGGTCTGAATGCCAAGCTGGATATTGCGCAGCGATTCTCCCGTCGTCACCAGGATCGGCCACATGAAATCCCCCCAGTGACTGATGAAGTCAAGGATGAACACGGTTGCAAATACCGGCCCCGAGAGCGGAACCACGATGGCGGCAAAGGTCTTAAGCGGCCCCGAACCGTCGATGGAAGCGGACTCCAATATTTCACCCGGAATATCCATAAAAAACTGGCGGAACATAAAAATACTAAAGCAGTTGGCAATAAACGGAACGATCAAGGCAAACCAGGTATTGAACCAATGCAAAGCGTTAACCACCAGGTACAGCGGCATCAGAATGCTCTCGAACGGAACGATCATCAAGGCGATAATACATACAAGAATGAACTCACTACCTCTGAACCGCAGCTTGGCCAACGCATAACCGCAGATCGAATTTACTCCAAGGCCGCTGATGCAAATGACGGACACATAAAAAATACTGTTGAACAAATATTTCATCATCGGAATCCGCTCAAACGCCGACCTGTAATTGTCCAAGGTGAGATGAAGAGGCAGCAATGATCTCAGCGAGCTTAAATCGGCAAAAATCTGATTCTCCGGCTTGAGCGAGGAAACCACCATCCACAGCAGCGGGATAATGAACAACAGCGACATCACAAGGTTAAGAATGTACAGCAGCAGCTTCGTCCGGGTATCTCTCATGTCCTGATCTCCCCTCCGTTATTTGTCTCTGAGAAATTTTTTCATCGAGAATGAGATGAGAACGACAATCAGGAAGAAGACGACGGAAATGGCGGAAGCGTATCCCGCATTCCTGAACTGGAAGCCTTGCTGGTAAATCAGCAGAGCCAGCGTTCGGGTCGAGTTCTCCGGACCGCCATTCGTCATAATGTAGGGCTGAACGAACAGCTTCACGGCCTGAATCGTCGTAATCGTCAGCACAAAGACCGTCACATTATACAAGCTCGGTATGGTAATATAGCGGAGCTGCTGAAGCTTGTTCGCCCCGTCGATCGAGGAAGCCTCGTATAAATCTTTGGAGATTCCTTGAAGCCCGGCCAGAAAAATCATCATCTGGTAGCCGGCGGCCTGCCAAACCGACATGAAGATAATCGAATTCATCGCCTGGGAGGAGCTGCGCAGAAAGGGCTGGTTCGATATGCCGAAGAAATGAAGCGCCGAGTTAATCAATCCTTCATTCGGGTTGTAAAGAGAAATCCAAAGAATCGCGATAACAGTCATGGAGGTGACCACCGGACTAAAGTAGGCAATCCGGAACACGTTCCGCAGCTTGAGCCTGTTGTTGACGAGCAGAGCCAGCATCAAGGCTACGCCCGATTGAACCGGCACGACAATCACCGTGAAATACAAAGTGTTCCAGAGCGATTTATAGAACAGGGCATCAGTAAAGAGCAGCTTGTAATTATCCAATCCGGTAAAATGAATTTTATCGGGACGCAGCAGATTGAATTTTGTAAATCCAAAGGCCACAGCAAGCAGAAAAGGCAGGACCAGAAAAAAGATCAGCAGGAGAACCGCCGGTGTGACAAATGAATAGCCGACCAGGATCTCCCGTCTTTTCTGCCGGCTGAAAGTCGATATATGCTCGCGCTTATGCGCATTCATTGCCGTTTGCATCATCCATTCTTCCTTTCCTCGGAGCTGATAAAAAGCTTGCGGCAAAAGCGCTTGGCGAGCCCTTGCCGCGGGTGAATGCCACCGCCTGTTACTCGGCAAAATTGCGCTTGTACTCCTCGTCATAAGTGGAGGCCACATTGTCCAAGGACTTTTTGACATCCGCTCCGACCATAATATCCGTCAATGCCTCGGCAAATTTCTGCGTCAGCACCGGATACGCCGGAGTAACCGGTCTGGCATGCGACACGCCCGTAACCTGCTCCTTGATAATGCGCAGCGGAAGCTCATCATATTCCGTCAAGCTCTCAAACGCCGATTTGCGGCTGGCCGGCATGCTGATCGCCTGGGCCAATTGGATCGAGCTGTCTTTATTCGTAATCCATTTAATAACCTCCGCCGCTTCCTTCGGATGCTTGGTGTCGGCCGATACCCCTACCGCCCAGCTGCCCGAAGGGGCAGTTTGAATGCCTCCCGCTTTTTTGGGGAAATAAGTGATGCCCCACTCCAGGTCCGGATAGTTTTTGAAGCCCGGAATGTTCCAGGGACCGCCGAGCTTGGTGGCCGCTTTTCCTTCCTCAAATTCCGTCGGCTTCGGATCAATATTGAACAGCTTGTCATTCGCCAGCTTTTGCAGGAACTTGGCCGCCTCTATGCCCTGCGGGCTGTTGACGAATCCTTCGGCGGTTGTCCCTTCCTTGTTGACAATATCCGTGCCGCCGGAAATCCACAACTGCTCGAAAGCGTAGGTCATCCACTCCCCTTTGTCGTTGATCATGTTCGTTCCGAACACGCCGTCCTTGGACGTCTTCTTCATCACGTCGTACCATTCGTCCCAGGTCCAGGCATTTTCGATTTTGTCTGGAGGCGTTATTCCGTGTTCGGCCATAATTTTTTTGTTATAGAAAAGCACGACGGAGGACTCGTTCAGGCCCGGCGCGTAAAATTTGTCTTGATAGGAGCCTTGCTGAAGGATTGAGGGGACGAAATCGTCCAGGTCTTCCTTGGAGAAATACTCATCCAGCGGGATAATAATCTCCGAGGCCGCATAGTTGGCGATGTTGGGTCCGTCCATGGCCAGAACATCCGGCAGGGTGTGGGAAGCGACGGCGGCATTGATTTTGTCTTCATAGGCAAAAGAGTTGCCCCGGGTAATGACCTCCATCTTGACATGGATCTTCCCTTCATTTGCCTGATTAAATTCTTCAATCCGCTTTACATACACATTGTCCTCAACCTCGCTGGCCTGCGGCCGCCAGAAGGTGAGTTCAATTGCCGATCCTTCTTCCTGTCCGCCGCTGCTTGAGTTGGCGTTTTTTGTCTCCCCGCCGGAGCAGCCAGCGAGCAACGATACGGCCAAGAGTGCTAGTAGAATCCCCTTTTTCATGTAACACCTTCCTATCAAATGAATTTTTGATTACGCTTTCATCATAAAAGGAAATGCGTTCTCCTCCTACTCTAAAAAAGGGGGAATGGTGGACTTTTCTACTGAAAGCATTTTTGCTGCCATGAAAACAAACAAAAACCGGCTGAGGACACTACTCGATGTGTCTTCAGCCGGACTCTGCCCTATCCGGGGGAAGCCGTAAAATGACCGTCGTCCCCACATTCAACTCCGAGCGGATGTCCACGCCAAAGGACGGACCGTACAGCAGCTTGATCCGATGGTTGACATTCTGGATTCCGATGGAAGCCGCGGCGCCCGAATCCTCACGGATTTCCAGCACCCGGGCTATCGTTTCAGGAGACATTCCTTTACCGTTGTCGGTCACGGTGAAGATCCTGACGGCATTGTCAATCTGCCCCGTCACATGAATCCGTCCACCCTGCTCCTTATCCTCAAGCGCGTGAATCAGGGCGTTCTCAATAAACGGCTGCAAAAAAAACTTGGGTACAGCGTGGCCTTCCAGTTCTGGATCAATCTCGTAAGTCACGGCGAATTTGCCTTCAAAGCGGCGGCTCATAATGAACACGTAATTCTTCAGATAGTTCAGATCCTCGGAGAAAATCACCTTTCCAGGGCTTTGGGCCGTGTACTCAAGCATTTCCGACAGCTCAACCAGCATTTTGCTGATCAGGGACTGCTTATTTTCAATCGCCAAATAGTTGATGATATTCAGGGTATTGTATAAAAAATGCGGATTGAACTGGAAGTTAAGGGCTTTAAGCTCCGCTTCCAGCTCTTTCATCTTTGCCTTGTAGTTCTCTTCAATCAGCGTGTAGATGCTTTCGTTCATCTGGTTGAACTTGTGGATGATAATGTTAAGCTCTTTGGTCCCCGCCGATTCGATATAGGTCTTAAAGTGGCCGTCTCCGCTCCGGTTGATGCCGCGCAGCAGCTTGATGAGCGGCATGGTAATGCGGCCGGATATAAGCGCCGCGACCGCCACCGAGATCAGGGTGATAATCGCCATGGAGTACAGGGTGTAATCGAACATGTCGGGCAGTGTCCGCTTCAAATTTTTATACGGAATAAACACCGCCGTCAGCCAGCCTGTCGTCTTCATCGTGTCGAAGCAGACGACCAGCTTCTGCCCGCCGAGTGTGATGTACTCCGTGCCGCTCTTCTTGCTTATGGCGCGGGCCAGCCACTCCCGGCTAATCCCGGCGGGATCGCCGGCCAGCTCCGAGCTGGACAGGACAGCCCCTTCCGGAGTGAACATATGGTAATAGGAGCCTTCCACGTTCAGGCTTTCCGCAAGAGCATGCTGAAACATAAATTCCTGAAAGTTCACAACCAGAATCGGCCGCTCCACACTCTGCTTCATTTGAATCAGGATGTTGTTGCGGACCACCGCAAAATTCATTAACCGCGTCCCCGTGAAGACATACTGGTCCTGCTCCGACGGAGCGGCCCAGTAAAACTGCTCCAGCAGGTTATAGGTGGGAATCCAGGTTATGCTGCTGCGCGATTCGGTCCCTATCTTATAAATGCTGGAGAGGGAGTAATCCTTCTTCGGTATCCAAAAGGACGGCGTTTCTCCAAAGGTGTACTCCCGGGTGACCAGATTGACCGAGAACATATCCTCCGAGCTAGGAAAGTATTTTTGCAATATCCGCGTAATTTTGCGGTCCGAGTCGTTGGTGATATCCCTCAGCCGTAGGTTTTCCGTATTGAAAAATTGAAACAGATCCTCGTCCAGATGCATGTTGATCGCGCTCTGCTCCACCCTGGCCAGGCTGCTGTCCAGCGATTGATTGCCCGTGCGCACAAGTCCCAGCGAGGTTTCACTGGCATTCTTCAGAATCACATCAGAGCTCTTGATGGTATATCCCACAGCCATAACCGACAAAGACAGGACGGTCACAGCGATAAAGGAAAGCGTCAGCTTGGTCCGCAGGCGCATATGAAACAGAAGGGCTTTGACTCTCTGCACAAGACCGACCTCCGAAATCATAGTCGCCTTCCGCCAGCGGGACTGCTCAATTCTTTAGAACAAGGAAAGCTGGTTGCTCTCCGGCAGTCCCCGGAAGCAGCCCATGCCGGTGAGCAGCTCGATGATCGTCTTACTGGCTTTAGATTTCTGCTGAAAATCCTCAATCGACAGAAACTCCCCGGCTTCCTTGGCCGCGGCAATATTCTTCGCCGCATTCTCGCCGATCCCGGCCAGCGCCGAGAACGGAGGAATCAGGCTGTCTCCGTCAACCGTGAACTTGGTGGCGTCCGAGCGGTACAGATCAATGCTCTTGAACGTAAAGCCCCGGGCCGTCATTTCCAGCGCCATTTCGAGGATCGGCAGCATCGCTTTTTCTTTCGGCAGCGCCTGGAAGCCCTTGGCCTCGATCTCGGTAATCTGGCGGTGAATGGCGTCATAGCCCTGGCAGCACAGCTCAATGTCGAAATCCTCCGCGCGCACCGAGAAATAGGTCGCATAATAGTGTATCGGATAATACAGCTTAAAGTATGCGGTCCGTACAGCGGATATGACATAGGCCGCGGCATGCGCCTTCGGGAACATGTACTGGATCTTCAGGCAGGAATCAATGTACCACGCCGGCACCTTGCATTTCTTCATTTCCTCAATCCATTCCGGCGTCAAGCCCTTGCCCTTCCGCACGCTCTCCGTAATCTTGAACGCCAGCCCGGCGTCCATGCCCGCTTTGTAGATCAGGTAGAGCATAATATCGTCACGGCAGCCGATTACGGTCTTGATGTTGCACGTGTTATTCTTGATAAGCTCCTGCGCATTGCCGAGCCATACGCCTGTTCCGTGGGACAAGCCTGAAATCTGCAAAAGGTCGGCAAAGCTCGACGGCTTTGATTCAACAAGCATCTGGCGAACAAACTTCGTGCCCATCTCCGGCACCCCGTAAGTGGCGACAGGCGTCCGGATCTGCTCCGGCGTCACGCCAAGCGCTTCCGTCGAGTTGAACATGCTCATCACCTTCGGGTCGTTCATCGGGATCGACGTCGGATCGACGCCTGTCAAATCCTGCAGCATCCGCATCATCGTCGGATCGTCATGGCCCAGAATATCGAGCTTGAGCAGGTTGGCGTCAAAGGCGTGATAGTCGAAGTGCGTCGTCTTCCATTCGGAATTGACATCGTCGGCCGGATATTGCACCGGCGTAATGTCTTCAACCTCGATGTAATCCGGCACAACGACGATACCGCCGGGATGCTGGCCCGTATTCCGTTTGACGCCCGTACAGCCCGCCGCCAGACGGCTAAGCTCGGCGCCGCGCCAACGCTTATGGTGATCTTCCTCGTACTTCTTGGCAAAGCCGAACGCTGTCTTTTCCGCCACGGTACCGATGGTTCCCGCCCGGAAGACGCTTTTTGGACCGAACAGCACCTTGGTATAATTATGCGCATGCGGCTGGTATTCTCCGGAAAAGTTAAGGTCGATATCGGGAACCTTGTCGCCCTTGAAGCCCAGGAAGGTCTCGAACGGAATGTCCTGACCTTCGCCTTTCAGCTTCTCTCCGCATTTCGGACATGCCTTGTCCGGAAGGTCGAAGCCGCTCGGCACGCTGCCGTCGAGGAACCACTCGCTGTGGAGACATTCCGGGTTGCGGCATACGTAATGGGCCGGAAGCGGATTAACCTCTGAAATGCCCAGGAATGTCGCAACCACCGAAGAGCCGACCGAACCCCGGGAGCCGACGAGATACCCGTCCTGGTTCGATTTTTTAACCAGCCGCTCGGAGATGAGATAGTTGGCGGAGAAGCCGTATTTAATAATCGGCTCCAGCTCTTTTTCCAGACGGGCAACGACCACCTCGGGCAGCTCCTCTCCGTAAATGGATCTTGCCGTCCGGTAGCAGGTTTCACGGATTTCCTCATCCGCCCCGTCAATAATCGGCGTGAACAGCTTGTCGGGGAACAGCTCGATCGGTTCGAACCGCTCCGAGAGTTCCACTGTGTTCGTCACAACGACCTCAAACGCCTTGTCCTCGCCCAGAAAATCAAATTCCTGCAGCATTTCTTCCGTAGTCCGGAAGTGGGCGTCCGGCTTGCGCTGATCCTTTAGCGGGCTGAATCCGGTGATCCCGTGAATCGTAATGTCGCGGAACAGCTTGTCGCGCGGCTCCAGGTAGTGCACGTTGCCGGTGGCGATCACCGGCTTGTTTATTTTTTCCCCGATTTCGCAAATCCGGCGGACGACGCCGCGCAGCTCTTCGGGGCTTGCCACAAAGCCCTTATCCACCAAATGCATGTACATCGTCAGCGGCTGGATTTCCAGCACATCATAGAACGCGGCAACTTCTATTGCTTCCTCTACCGTTTTGTTCAGGACCGCTTCGAAGAACTCGCCCCGCTCGCAGCCGGAGATTACCAGCAGACCTTCCCGCAATTCCTCCAGCTTCGATTTTGGAATGCATGGCACCCGTTTGAAATAATCGGTGTGAGATAACGATACCAGCTTGAACAGGTTCTTCTTGCCCGTCATATTCAGAGCGTAAATACAGCAGTGGAACGGACGGGTGTTGGACAGATCCTTGCCGACCTCGTCATTCAGCCGGTCCAGCATCGTCAGCCCTTTCAGCTTCTCGGCGTCTGCGAGCAGTCCGTTCAGGATGCCGCCGAGCGCTACCGTATCGTCGACCGCGCGGTGATGGCTTTCGAGCAATACTTTATATTTGTCGGCCAGCGTGTTGAGCCGGTGATTCTTCATATTCGGATGCAGCAGCCGGGCCAGCTCCAGCGTATCGAGCGAAGGATTAGGCAGAAGCGGAAGCCCAAACTTGGCAAGCGATGCCTGGATGAACCCCATATCGAACCGGGCGTTATGCGCCACAAGCACGCTGTCCCGAGCAAACTCCACGAAATCATGCAGCACGGGCTCCAGATCAGGGGCATCCTTGACCATATCGTCCGTGATGTTCGTAAGCTGCTGGATATGGTAAGGGATTTTCTCATGCGGATTGACAAAGGTTGTGTAGCGGTCGATTTCCTGCCCGCCCTGCATTTTCACGGCGGCAAGCTCGGTGATATTATTGCGCGTAATGGACAGGCCGGTGGTCTCAATGTCGAAGACGACATAGGTGGCGGTTTTAAGCTCCAGCGGCTGCGGATTCTCGACCACATTCACCGCATCGTTGACCACATTCGCTTCCACGCCGTACAGCATTTTGATGCCGTTCTTCTTTGCCGCTTTGCCGGCCTCGGGATAGCACTGCACTCCGCCGTGATCGGTAACGGCAATCGCCGGATGCCCCCATTTGGCTGCGGTTTTGATATAGGCGTCGATAGGCGCCACCGCATCCATGGTGCTCATGGCGCTGTGAAGATGAAACTCCACCCGCTTCTGCGGCGCATTGTCCTTGCGGGCCGGCGGAGCGGACACCTCGGACAGATCCGACGGAATCATTACCAGCTCCGGGGTTTGCATGAAACGGTCATACTCCACCCGTCCGCGAGCCTTCACCCATTTGCCGTTGGCGAGCTGGCCCATCACCTTCAGGTCATCTTTGGTTTTGGCGAACATCTTCATCTGCAGGGAGTCGGAAAAGTCGGTCAAATTGAAGGTAAACAACGTGCTTCCGTTGCGCAGCTCCTTGCGGTCCAGGCCGAAAATCGTTCCCTGAATCGTGATCTTCTTCTCTTCGTCCTGAATTTCCATCATTGGAACAGGCTGGTCCCTGATATCATAGCCAACCTGAAGCGGAACGGCTTCCTCGTCACCGCTATCTTCAGAGGAAACTTCGGTCTCGATAGCTGTCATCATCTGTTCGATAATTTCCCGCTGCTCCTGCTGGAGCTTTTGCTGGAATTCCTGGCGTTCCTCCGCGCTGTTTCCTTCTTCCGCAAGCTGCACTTTTACACGCAAGGACAGTCCGAAGTACGTCTCGTAAAAGCGGACAATCGCACCGTCGATGCCTTTTTTTCTCGCCAGCTCCAAGGACATCTGATCGCTCATGCCGAGCACCAGCGTGTCCCCCTGAAGCTCCTGCCCCGAACGAGACAGCCAGCCGTTGACGGAGGGAATCTCGCGGTGAACCCATTCGAGGAACAGTCCCCAATACTCTTGAAAAATATCGGCCCGGCTGACCTGCTCATCGTACAGGAACAAGAATCCGACCTTCGCGATATGCTGCATCCGCTCCCGCACTCTCAGGCAAAACGTCCGGTACGCCTGTGCCGGAACCAGAGTCTCTTTCACGATAACGACGCGCCAATCCCGGTTGCCGCGGCTGATCTCCACCCTGTCGATATAACCGTCCAAAAAATAAGGATCAATAAGTGCCGGGGGAACATCCCCCTGTTTCATCAGCAGCTCGAACCGCTTTCTTCTCTCCTCGCTGTATTCCATGCTTCCCCCACCTTTACATTCCCCGATAAAGCGAGGTCTTTGCTGTCAAGTTTATATCCTGCTCCTCTAGACATATAGGCAGGGCAAGCGTTCGGCTTATCCCTGCCTATATGTTCAAAAAGCTTCGGGTCGTTCGCCCGCCATTCTCTTCCCGCTCAGCCGCTTGAATCCCGCTGCTAAGCTGTCCTGCTCCGTAGATCTAGTACGCTTTGGCGAATACGACTGTATGCTGTGCCGGTTGACCGCAGCAGACGCATGTCTCTTTCGTTTCGCCCGGTTCAAATGGAATGTTGCGGCTCGTTGCGCCGGTTTCTTCCTTCACCTTGGCCTCGCAGGCATCATCGCCGCACCAGCCGGCCAGCGCGAAGCCGCGCTTCTCTTCCATTGCCGACTTCATTTCATCCAGCGTCTCGACGGAATAGAAATGCTCCTCGCGGAACTTGAGCGCCCGCTCGAACATTTCGTCATGCACCTGCTGCAGCATCGTTTGCACTTCTTCCACAAGACGGTCCTGCTGAACGATTTTCTTCTCGCCGCTGATCCGCGAGACCAGCACGCAGACGCCGTTCTCCATATCCCGAGGTCCAAGCTCCAGTCTGACCGGCACCCCGCGCATTTCGTATTCGTTGAATTTCCAGCCTGGCGTTACATCGGAACGGTCGTCGACGCGCACACGGACGCCTGCCGATTTCAGTTCCTTGAACAGCTCGTCCGTCCGGGCAATGACCGCTTCCCGTGTCTTCGGCGGGCCGATGGGAATCATGATGACCTGCGTCGGCGCCACTTTTGGCGGCAGGGCCAGACCGCGGTCGTCTCCATGCACCATAATCATCGAACCGATCATCCGTGTGCTCGTCCCCCAGGAAGTGGTGTGCACATATTCCAGATTGTTATCGCGGCTGAGGTACTGAATGTCAAACGCAACCGCGAACTTGGTTCCAAGGTAATGGGAGGTTCCCGCCTGAACAGCGCGTCCGTCTTTCATCATCGCCTCGATCGAGAACGTATCCACCGCTCCGGCAAAACGCTCCGAAGGCGTCTTCTGTCCGGTAATCACCGGTATCGCCAGATAGCCTTCGACGAAATCGCGGTAAACCTCAAGCATCTGCATCGTCTCTTCACGCGCTTCGGCCTCATTCTCATGCGCCGTATGGCCTTCCTGCCACAGAAACTCGCTTGTCCGCAGGAAAGGAAGCGTCCGCTTCTCCCAACGAACAACGTTGGCCCACTGATTGATCAGCACGGGCAAATCCCGGTACGACTGAATCCATTTGGAATACATATGACCGATCATCGTTTCCGAGGTCGGCCGGATCGCCAGACGCTCTTCCAGCTTGTCGCCGCCCGCTTCCGTTACCCAAGGCAGCTCCGGATTGAAGCCTTCAACATGCTCCTTTTCCTTTTGAAAGAAGCTTTCCGGAATAAACAGCGGAAAATAAGCATTGCGGTGTCCCGTTTCCTTGAAACGCCGGTTCATTTCTTCTTGTATATGCTCCCAGATTTCATAGCCGTCCGGTTTGAACACGATACAGCCGCGCACCGGAGAATAATCCATCAGATCGGCTTTCTTGATTACATCGATGTACCAGCGCGAGAAATCTTCGCCCTGAGGCGTTATTTCCGTAACAAACTGCTTTTCTTTTGACATAGAATGGAATTCCCCCCGTTAATATGCCCCAGGCAGCAGAGTCTGCGGCTTGAGGCCGAAACCAAATTAACCGCTGATGAGACGTAAAATGTCATTATAGGTAACGGCGATCATCAGCAAAAACAGCATCGCGAAGCCGACGAAATGGACCATGCCCTCCCGGCTTGGGTCCACCGGCTTGCCGCGCAGCGCCTCCACGCCAAGGAACACAAGCCGGCTCCCGTCAAGCGCCGGAATAGGCAGCAGATTGAAGATGCCGAGATACAGGCTGAGTATAGCCGTCCAGTGAGTCAAGTACACAATCCCCTGCTGGGCAATCTGGCCGGTCAGCTCGAAAGTGCGCACCGGTCCGCCGATATCGTCCATATTAAACTGATTAATCAGCTGCTTGAAACCGAGAAAAATCGCTTGGGTCGTATCGACCATCGCATGGCTCGCACCGCTGAACGTTTCGCCAATGGTCGCATTGCGGGTCGGAAGCTCCGGTGAAATACCCACCTTGCCTCCTTCCTGCCCTTCCATGCTGCGAGGCGTCATCGTAACATTGATCGTTTGATCGCCGCGTTTGATCGTCCAGTTCATGGGCTTTCCTTCCGATGCGGAAGTCAGGCTGATCATCTTCTTATAATCCGCTCCGATCGTCTCACCGTTAATCGAATAGACAATATCGCCCTTTTGAAGTCCCGCCTCCTGGGCAGGCATCCCTTCGCTTACGTCGCCGATCAGCACATAGGTCGGATTCTCCACCGCAACACCGGCCATTTGAATGTAAACGCCAAAGAGGATAAAAGCCAGCAGGAAATTCATCACCGGGCCGGCAACAATGGCAAGCGCCCGCTGTCCGACGGTCTTGCTTCCGAATTGACGATCCTTGGGAGCAATCTGGATTTGCTGACTGCCTCTAACCAGCATAGCCTTTGGATGCAAGGAATAGGTTGTAACCTCTCCGTCCACATCCAGCCGGATGCTAAGCTCCCTCTCCAGATCGGCATACTGCGCTTCCCCGCGGATCACGTTTCTGCGCGTATCCAGCTGATCCAGATAAACGGTTCTTATGACATTGTCTTCGCCAAGCCGCACCGCGATCGTCTGTCCGGGCGTGATCTCAATCACTTCGGGATCTTCTCCCGCCATCCGGGCGTAACCGCCGAAGGGCAGCAGACGGAGCGTGAACTGCGTTTCATTGCGCTTATAAGAAAACAGTTTCGGACCGAAACCGATAGCGAACTCTCTCACAAGAATACCGGCTCTTTTGGCAAAATAATAATGTCCCCACTCATGTACCGTCACCAGTACGAAGAACATAAGCACCGTCAAAAAAACGACTTGAACCATTTCCAAGTTAGGCAGCCCCCTTTAGATGAAAGACCGAAGTATGTCCTCTTAATTTATCATTATTCTCCGATCCCGCACAAGAGAATCACCCTTCCAAACCAATTTTTCCGGTTTCTGGCGCCACTTTCCATTGATTTCGCGCGAATTACAGACTCTTGGCCAGCGCGCGCACCTCGCGGTCGCATTCCTCGATCTGCTCCAGAGTCGGATAACTTTGTACTGAATGCTTCTCCAGAACTTCCACCAATATCTCTTCGATGCGCAAAAAAGGAATCTCGCGGCGCAAAAATCGGGCGACGGCCACTTCGTTCGCGGCGTTGAAGGCGGTTGTCGCTGTCCCGCCTGTCTTTCCGCACTCCATGGCAAGCTTCAGCGCCGGGTAACGCGCAAAATCCATCTCGCGGAAGGTCAGTCTTCCCGCCTGCGCGAGCGACAGCCGCTCGGCCGGCGAATGCCACCTTTCGGGATAGGTCAGCGCGTACTGGATCGGCACGCGCATATCGGGATTGCCGAGCTGGGCGATGATGCTGCTGTCGCGGAACTCCACAAAAGAGTGAATGATGCTCTCCGGGTGAAGGAGCACCTCTATTTGTTCGTAGGGCAGATCAAACAGCCAGTGGGCCTCGATAACCTCCAGCCCCTTATTCACCATGGTAGCGGAATCAATTGTAATCTTAGCGCCCATTGCCCAATTGGGATGGCGAAGCGCATCCTCTACCGTTACATTCCGGAGCTGCTCTCTGGTCAGATCCCGGAAGGAGCCTCCTGAAGCGGTCAATGTAATGGAAGCGATGTCGTCCTTGAACTCCCCATTCAGGCATTGAAAGATCGCCGAATGCTCGCTGTCGATGGGCAGCAGCTTTACCCCTTTGCGCCGCACCTGTTCTGTCACAAGATGCCCCGCCGTTACCAGCGTTTCCTTGTTCGCGAGTCCAATGTCCCTGCCGGCCTCGATGGCGGCCAGGGTTGAACGCAGGCCGACGCTGCCCATGACAGCGGTCACTACATAATCGGCATCTCCGCCGGCAGCGATGCTTTCCAGTCCCTCATCGCCATAGTACAGCTCGATTCCGGCCGGGAGCTGTGCCCGAATTTCGTCTGCAAGCTCCTTGCTGGCGACGGATACCCGCCGGGGCCTAAAGCGGCGAACCTGCTCCAGCAGAAGCGCCGTATTGCTGCCCGCAGCCAAACCGTCCACTTCGAAGCTGCCTTGGTGCATGGCTACAACATCGAGCGTTTGCGTTCCGACTGAACCGGTCGAGCCGAGAATGCTGATCTTTTTCAAGCGTTACGTACCTTCTTTCGAGTTAGTAATAAGGCAACAGCATCAGGATATGCACGAACGGAAACACGATAATCCAGCTGTCGCAGCGGTCAAGAATGCCGCCATGCCCGGGCAGCAGCGATCCTGAGTCCTTGATGCCGTACGCCCTTTTGTATGCGGATTGAACAAGATCCCCGAGCTGTCCGACCACGGCGCTGGCCAGACCGATAACGAGCGCCCGCCCTAAAGACAGCAAATCGGGGGAGATTAAGGCAAAGATTAGCGCAATCGCCATCGCGATAACCACTCCGCCTACCGCTCCTTCAACCGTCTTGTTGGGGCTGATCGCAGGCCAGAGCTTAGTTTTTCCGAGTGCTTTCCCGACAAAATAGGCTCCGGCATCGCTGCCCCAAATGCAGCAGAGAAGCAGAAAGGTCCAGAACAGTCCATTGCCATCCGGTGCGGAACGGGAAACCGCCATATAGGAGAAGCCCGTTCCTATGTATAAAGCGCCGATGAACAGCAGCGCGGTTATGCGAATATCCATTTTATTCTTGGTTAACACTGTAATGGCAAGGAACAGGAGCATCAGGAGCCACACTCCCTGTACCCAGGACAAAGGCGCTGAAAAGCCGAGTAAATCCCAAGGCATCATAAAGCCAAGCACAGCCGCATAGCCTGTTATCGCACTGCCGCCTGCGGGTGGACAGCCGATCATTTTGACGAATTCAAAGTAACCGATCAAAGCCATGGCGATCAGCAAAAGATGAAACCACCAGCCGCCAAGCAGGCATAGGCCCAAAAATAAAGCTCCGGCCGCCACTCCGGTTATCAGT
>NZ_ASSC01000223.1 GCF_000520735.1 Paenibacillus forsythiae T98 | reverse complement strand
CCTGCGCCCGAGGCTGCCCGGCGCACATGCGTCCGCGCCCGCAGCAGGCGCAGCGCATCCACGACGCCGCCGCCCAGCGCGGTCCGGCGCTGGCCCTTGCGCAGCCGCAGAGGCGATGAGGTGCGGCGAAGCAGCAGCTTCAATTGCCGCGGCGTAAGCTCCGGGCACAGACCGAGCAGCAGGGCGGCGGCTCCCGTCACATGCGAGGTCGCCATGGAGGTGCCGCTCATTTCCTTGTAGCCTTCCTTGGGCCAGCAGGAAGGCACATTCTCCCCCGGCCCGTATACATCAATATACGCGCCGCGGTTGCTGAAAGAGGCGACGCGGCGCTTGTGATCGATGGCGCCGACGGCGATCGTCTCGCTGTACCGGGCCGGATAGTCGCCCCCCCGCTTGCCGTCATTGCCCGACGAGGCGATAATCGGGATGCCGGCGCGGTAAGCCTTGACAACAACATCATGCAGCGCTTTGCTGCGGGTCTTCATTCCGAAGCTCATATTAATGAGGTCGATCCGGTTCTGGACGCACCAATCAATGCCGAGCACAATATCGGACACATAGGCGGAGCCAGTATGGTCGAAGGCTTTGACAGGGTAGATCAGGGAGCGCGGCGCCACGCCCATCATGCCCCGAGTGCCGCCCGCTGCGGCGAGCGTTCCGGCGATGTGCGTGCCGTGTCCGTTGTCGTCGAGCGGCAGAATGCCCCGGTGCAGCAGATTCACCCCGGAGGCGAGCGAAGCCTTGAGATCGGGATGGAGGAAATCCGCGCCGGTATCGATGACGCCGATTTTAATATGAACGCCGGTCGATCTCGACCACGCTTGGGGAGCGCGAATCGCCCTTACGCCCCAAGGCAGGTAATGCGAGCTCTTGCCCGTGGCGGGGGATGTGACGGGCGAATGGATCTGTATGCGCAAATCTTCTTCAATAGTGAGGGCTCCCGCATATTTATGCATCAGCTTCCCGGCGCCGGCGGCAGGCACCACAAAGGCCCGGATCAGCGGAGAAACCTTGACTTTACGCAATCCGGGCCGGCTGGGCTTCAAAGACTTCCACTGCGACAGCGCTCCGGCATACTGACGGGGATCGTGAAAAGTGACGATGCGGCGTTCTTCATCTGCGGGGGCGGTCGCTATTTCTTTAAGCACCGCTTGCCAAAATTCGTAAAAGTCCATGATTTACGCCATCCCCTCCTGTTGCCATGCTCCGATATTTTATGAGCAAGCGGAGGGGCCCGCATGGGAACTTGCCCTTTTTTGCCGAAATAGGCTGCCCTGCGTGTCAAAAGATTGCGGTGTACATAAAATATCGGGAGAGGCGAAAGCCCTCTTTGAAACAAACGCCGCCGGAGCCAATCCTGGGCGTGGATACAGTCAGGTGCGGAGGAGCTTCCTCCGCCTTTTTTCATACTGCCGCTATCCCTTCTGTCTGCGCCGAATAGACTTGCATTTTGTTCCCAAATAGGTTTTACTTAGGTTTGTCAAGCCATAGCGTGAACAATGCGTGAGAGGAAGTGTCCCTGAGAAGTGAGTACGCCACTTAATTTGAAGCTCGATCCTGAAAAAATCAAAGAGATGCCGATGGTAGACCTGGCTTTTCTGATTCTGAAGGCGGCCAATACGCCGTTCTATTACCGCGATCTGATGGCCGAGGTGGCCAAGCTGCGCGGAATGTCCGATGAACAAATCAATGATACGATCGCCCAGTTATATACCGAAATTAACATCGACGGGCGGTTTGCCTGTGTAGGGACCAATCTGTGGGGCCTCAAGCGCTGGTACCCGCTGGAACGCTCCGACGATCCCATCGCCAACTCCAAACGTCCGCGCATCATTAACGACGATGACGATGATCTGGAGGATGACGACTTTACCGAGGAGGAAGATGTCTACTCGAGCGACGAAGAGGACTTCGACGTGATCGACGAGGACCGCGACGACCTGTATTCCGACGATGACAGCGAGGATGAAGTCGATGAAGAGGTCGTGATGGATGATGAAGACCTGGAAGGCGAGGATCTGGACGATGAAGATTCCGATGAAGAGGCCGAAGAAGAAGGATCGAACGAGGAAGACGACGACAGATTTTAATAAGCTTCCGCTCCATAATTCTTCCTTGACATCAATAAAGCCGACAGAGTAAACTATTTGATGGGCTTATGGTGAAAGGAAATTCTATATTTCAAAAATAAAAAGTGCCCCGGTTCTACGGGTGTACTTTTTTGTTTTTTTAGATGGCATTTTGGTGCCGGAGAAACACCGTTTTTTTCAGCGATTCGGATTGCGGCGAGGGCTTTCCTGAAAGGACTCGGCGGCTTTTGAATTTCTTCGTTTTGACGGTCTGAAAACGGGTTACGATAACATCATACGTCGCCTGAATCACACGGATTTTATTTAGGAGGGTTATGCAGTGACAAAGTATATTTTTGTAACGGGTGGCGTGGTGTCCTCCCTGGGTAAAGGGATCACGGCCGCTTCGCTGGGCAGGCTGCTCAAAAACAGGGGTCTCAAGGTGACGATTCAAAAATTCGATCCGTACATTAATGTGGACCCGGGAACGATGAGTCCGTATCAGCACGGCGAGGTATTTGTTACAGATGACGGAGCGGAGACCGACCTCGACCTTGGACACTATGAGCGGTTCATTGACATCAACCTGTCAAAGAACAGCAACGTGACGACAGGTAAAGTCTACTCCTCGGTAATCAGCAAAGAACGGCGCGGCGAGTACCTGGGCGGGACGGTTCAGGTCATCCCCCACATTACGAACGAAATCAAGGAGCGGGTATTCCGCGCGGGCCGCGAGACCGGCTCGGATGTTGTCATCACGGAGATCGGCGGCACTGTCGGCGACATCGAGAGCCTGCCTTTCCTGGAGGCCATCCGCCAGATCAAGAGCGACATTGGTCGTGAAAATGTAATGTACATCCACGTAACCCTCATTCCTTATATCAAGGCCGCGGGCGAAGTGAAGACGAAGCCGACCCAGCACAGCGTCAAGGAACTGCGGAGCATCGGGATTCAGCCGAATGTGATTGTCTGCCGTACGGAATATGAGCTTTCTGCGGACATGAAGGCCAAGATTGCGCTGTTCTGCGACATCGACGCGAATGCGGTTGTGGAATGCCGCGACGCTTCGACGCTGTATGAGGTTCCGCTTAATCTGCGCGACGAAGGACTCGACGAGATTGTCGTCAACCATCTGAAGCTGACTACACCGGCGCCGGATATGCGCGAATGGGAAGCCCTGCTTGCTCGCATCAACAAGCTGGAGCGCAATGTGGAGATTGCGATTGTCGGCAAATACGTGGCGCTGCACGACGCTTACCTTAGCGTGGTGGAGTCTCTCTCCCATGCGGGCTTCGACGCCAATGCCGAAGTCAGTATCCGCTGGGTGAACGCCGAGGAAATCACGGATGAGAATGTGGGCGAGATCCTGCGCGGCGTCGGGGGAATTCTTGTTCCCGGCGGCTTCGGCGACCGGGGCATTGAAGGCAAAATCTCCGCGATTCGCTATGCCCGCGAGCAGGGGGTTCCGTTCTTCGGCATTTGCCTTGGAATGCAGGTATCCGTTATTGAATACGGCCGCTCCATTCTGGGACTTGCGGGAGCCAACAGCTCGGAAATCGACCCGGCGACGCCGCATCCTGTAATCGACCTGCTGCCCGAGCAGAAGGATATCGAGGATCTTGGGGGCACCATGCGTCTGGGTCTTTATCCCTGCAAGCTACAGCCGAATTCCCTGGCTATTTCCTGTTACGGGGAAGAGTTGGTATACGAACGTCACCGCCACCGGTACGAGTTCAACAATTCCTACCGCGATCAAATTGAAAAAGCCGGCCTGCTGATTTCCGGGACTTCCCCGGACGGACGTCTGGTCGAAATCGTTGAGCTTCCGGGACATCCCTGGTTCCTGGCGGTACAGTTCCATCCGGAGTTTACCTCCCGCCCGAACCGTCCGCAGCCGCTGTTCCGCGAATTTATCAAGGCTTCGCTCACTCATGCGGAGCAATTATAAGAAGCGGCTTAAGCTTTCCTTTTCCGGATCTCCGGCTAAGCAGCAGAGCCTCCCTTTACGGGAGGCTCTTTGAATTTTTGACGAACATTTCAAGGTTTTCCTCCCCGAAAAGTAGACAAGAGTCCTTAAGACACACTCTGTTTTCCGGGACAGGCTTTGCAGGTCTGCTCTTTTGCTGCGCTCGGCAACCTGCATTGGTACTGTTTTGGGCTGAATAATTACGCATTTTTACCAGTTAGCAGGATTTTGGCGGTCAAGCACGAATTATAGTTCTTCGTAACGGATTTTTGAGAAGGACCGTCGGAGCGGTGTGGGAATCTGCGTTATACTCAGGGAGGGTTAGGAATGGAGAAAAAGAAAGTATTAATTGTCGATGACCAGAATGGGATTCGAATCCTGCTTATGGAGGTTTTTAATAGCGAGGGATACACGACTTTGCAGGCAGCTAACGGAAAAGCGGCTTTAGACATCGTACGCAGCGACTGCCCCGACCTGGTTCTGCTCGACATGAAAATCCCGGGAATGGACGGACTGGAAATTCTGAAGCACATCAAGGAAATCAATTCGGCAGTCAAGGTCATCATGATGACGGCTTACGGCGAGCTGGACATGATCAAGGAGGCGACGAAGCTGGGAGCGCTTATGCATTTCACCAAGCCTTTCGATATTGATGAAATGCGGGTGGCGGTCAATATGCATTTGCGCACCGGGTCTATCGACCAATGCAGTTAAAGTGGGGACTCTGCGGTGAGCGGAGTCCCTTTTTAGGGGGAGCGCCGTTACTCAAGGCCCGGGTCGCGGAGCGAGCGGCGGCATGTATGCAAGAGGGCGGCAAAGGGGAATAAAAAGGATGATGGAAGCGTAATATTAGGGGGTTGGATAAATTTCGTCCCACCGGGACATTTTTTTGTATACCCTATTTAGTATTTGAGACAGGTTGTGCTATAATAGGCCTGTATGTGATGTCGGCTTCATTTACAATAGCTAGAAACTATCTTTAGGAGGATGAATTATGCCATTGGTATCGATGACAGACATTTTGAACAAAGCTCTTGCAGGAAAATATGCGGTTGGTCAGTACAACATCAACAACCTCGAATGGACCCAAGCGATTTTGGCTGCGGCTGAAGAAGAGAAAGCTCCGGTAATTCTTGGCGTGTCCGAAGGCGCAGCGCGTCATATGGGCGGCTTTAACACCGTGGTGAAGATGGTAGAAGGCCTGATTCAAGATATGAAGATCTCTATCCCGGTAACGATTCACCTCGACCATGGTTCGAGCTTCGATAAGTGTAAAGAAGCCATTGACGCCGGATTTACTTCCGTTATGATTGATGGCTCCCACCATCCGATTGAAGAAAATATCGAAATGACCAAGAAGGTCGTTGAGTACGCTCATTCCAAAGGCGCTTCCGTGGAAGCTGAAGTCGGTACGGTCGGCGGACAGGAAGACGACGTTATTGGCGGCATTATGTACGCCAAACTGGATGAGTGTGTAGCTATCGTAAAAGAAACCGGCGTTGATGCCCTGGCTCCGGCGCTTGGTTCCGTACATGGACCTTACCTCGGCGAGCCTAACCTTGGATTCAAGGAAATGGAAGAAGTTCGCGACGCGGTTAAGATTCCGCTCGTTCTTCATGGCGGTACAGGCATTCCAAAGCATGACATTGACAAAGCGATTTCCCTGGGAACTTCCAAAATCAACGTAAACACCGAGAACCAAATCGCTTTCGCCAAGGTTGTCCGCGAAGTGCTGGCAGCTAAACCGGAAGCCTATGATCCTCGTACATTTATCGCACCGGGCCGTGAAGCCATCAAACAAACGGTTATCGGTAAAATCCGTGAATTCGGTACTAGCAACAAAGCTTAGTCGTATTGCACTTGGGCAAGTCTGCCTGATGCTGTTATAATGAACTGAATAGCTTGATATGGAGAGCACACCGCTTAGCCGGTGTCTTTCCATTTAAATACAGAAATCTGTACTTTTACCCTTTCGGTTTAATCCGGTATGGCGGACAGCGGAGCTGTGATGCAGGCGGCTCTGCCGTGTCCTCCTGCCATTATTCAACATGTCGCAGTTCGTATTGCCGAAAGCAACTGCAATACATCTAGGGGGAACCAGATAATCGATGGAAAAATTAATGATTGGCGGTGGGCGTCCGCTGCGAGGCATGGTGACGATCAGCGGTGCGAAGAACAGTGCGATTGCGCTCATTCCTGCGGCGATTTTGGCTGAATCGGAAGTTATTCTGGATAATTTGCCCTCCCTTAGCGATGTAGCCGTCTATTCTGAAATTTTGCAAGAGCTTGGCGCCGATGTATCCTGGTCGGGCAGCCAGATGCGAATCGATCCTTCGCGGATCGTATCCATTCCTATGCCGAACGGCCCAGTCAAGAAGCTGCGGGCTTCTTATTACATGATGGGGGCGCTCCTCGGACGCTTCAAAGAAGCGACCATCGGGCTTCCCGGAGGCTGCAATTTTGAGCCAAGACCTATCGACCAGCACATTAAAGGATTCGAGGCGCTCGGCGCGACCGTTTCCAACGAACATGGCGCCATTCATTTATATGCCAAAGAGCTGCGCGGCGCAAAGATATATCTGGATGTATCGAGCGTAGGCGCGACTATTAATATTATGCTGGCGGCTTCCCGGGCCAAAGGCTCTACCATTATCGAAAACGCGGCTAAAGAGCCTGAGATTATAGATGTAGCCACTTTACTCAATTCCATGGGCGCCGTCATTAAGGGCGCCGGAACCGAAACCATCCGGATCGAAGGCGTGGCGGAAATGCACGGCTGCCGCCATTCCATCATTCCCGACCGGATTCAGGCGGGTACCTACATGATCGCTGCGGCGGCCACTCGCGGCGATGTGTTAATAGACAATGTGATTCCCAAGCATCTGGAAGCGCTGACGGCCAAGCTGCTGGAAATGGGCGTTGAAGTGGAGGAACTGGATGAGAGCATCCGGGTCATCGGCCGGATGGCTTACGAGCCGGCCGATGTCAAGGCGCTTATCTATCCGGGGTTCGCCACCGATCTCCAGTCGCCGATGACCAGTATGCTGACGCAGGCGAAAGGCGTAAGCGTACTCAGCGACTTCGTCTACAGCAACCGCTTCAAGCATGTCCCGGAGCTGCTGCGCATGGGGGCGAAGATACGCGTAGAAGGAAGATCGGCCATTATTGAAGGCTGCAAGCTGAATGCGGCCAAAGTCAGAGCGGCGGATCTTAGAGCCGGTGCCGCGCTGGTTATCGCCGGGCTCACCGTAGAAGACGGCATAACGGAAGTGACCGGCGTCGAGTATATCGACCGCGGTTATGACAATCTGGTATCCAACCTCCGTCAACTGGGTGCCGAAGTTTGGCGGGAGAAAGAGTAACCCTCAAGAGCTTTTATACCTGAAGCGGAACGCATGGCGTTCGGCCAGTAGCCAAAGATACCGTTACGGTTATTGGCGGGGGGCCCTGCC
>NZ_ASSC01000222.1 GCF_000520735.1 Paenibacillus forsythiae T98 | reverse complement strand
CCGCTTCCCCCGCGTCCCGGCGCGGCAGCCCGGTCAACGCGGCCCTTTACCGCATCCCGGCTCCACCAGGCCCGCGCCCTTCCCCCATCCGTCGCAGCCGCCCTTACAGCGGCAGATCGCGCCGCTTGAACAGAAGGATGCCAAGGGCGAAAGACAGCAGACCGACGGCCAGCAGCACAAGGGAAATCTGGCCCCATTTCGCCTGTCCCGCGACAATGTCGCCGGGACGGTACAGCGAGAAGAGCGTCAGGGCTTTCAGCCAGCTCAGCTTGTCGCTGATTTTGGCGACCAGATCCATGGTGAAGAAGCCGAAAGCTATGGCGCTGGATAGGCCAAGCGCCCGCTTCTCGTCATTGGACAGGCAGGATACCAGAAAGGTCAGGCCGCCGATGGCGAAGAACAGCGAGAAGGCGACAAGGTTCAATTGCAGAAACCGTCCGCTGTTGAAGGGGAAGGAGGCGTCAAGGAACCAGGCGTCTCCCAGAAAGCCGGCCAGGGTCGTGACGCCAATGATGACGACCAGGGCCGTCACCAGCACAAGGGCCTGCGTTGCCGACACTTTGGCGCGGGTGGTGGGCGTGGACAGCAAGTACGCCATCGAGCCTTGGTCCACCATGCCGGCCATCAGCCGGGTGGACATCTGGACGCAGACAATCGCCAGAATCAGCACCAGAATGAGGCCGTAATATTCGCCCGAGACGAACGCCTCCGCGCTGGCGAACCCGCTGTTCAGGCCGAACGCGTTGTTCACGCCCTCCGGCATGGACTTGACAAGATCATTCAGCGCCTGCGTGTTCTTCGCAATGCCCGGGTACAGCCAGAAGATCAGCAGGATATAGAAGGCGGAGCCGAAAGCATAGTTCATGATGCCTTTGGCATTCACTTTAATCATTTGCTTATACAATGGGAAATTCATGGCTGGCTTCCCTCCCGGTCATAATAATCCATGAAAATATCCTCCAGATTCTGGGTGAACACGTCCATGCTGCGAATGCGGTATTTCGCCGCTTCTTCTATAAATGTATTATAGCTGCCTTGTATGGCGACCCGGACGCGGTAATCGTCGTAATTCTCGACGGGCAGGCCGGAAGCGCGGAACCGGAGCGCGTCCTCCTTGCTCTCAAAGACGACGTCGAACAGCTTCCGCTGCATCGATTGCAGCTCATGAATATTCTTCACCGTGACGAGGCTGCCGTCCTTGATGATGGCGGCCCGGTCGCAGGTGCGCTCGATTTCAGGGAAGCTGTGCGACGACATCAAGAAGGTCGTGCCCCGCGCTTTTTCTTCGAGCACCAATTCAATGAACACCTTCTGCATCAGCGGGTCCAGGCCGGATGTCGGCTCATCGAGAATAATCACCTCCGGGCTGTGCATGAACGCGGCGACAAGGCCGACCTTCTGCTTCATCCCCTTGGACATCTTGCGGATCGGCGTGCGCGCGTCAAACTGCAAGCGCCGGATCAGCTCATCCCGCTTTCCCTTGTTCTTCAAGCCCTGCATATCCGCCATAAAATCAAGGAAGGCGATTCCCGTCATTCCGTCGACAAAGGCGATCTCCCCCGGCAGGTAGCCGACATGCCTCTGCACCGTGCCCTGCGCTTTCCACACATCCAGCCCGCATATTTCCGCATGCCCCCGGTCGGGCTTCATAAAGCCCATCAGATGCCGGATGGTCGTCGACTTGCCGGCTCCGTTCGGTCCCAGAAAGCCGAACACCTCCCCCTTGTTTACCGAAAAAGTAATGTCGCGTATCCCTTTTCCGTTTGAAAATGTCTTTGTTAACTCTTGGACAGTAAGCATACTGCCACCTCCGACCTAAAATAATGAAATATTATAAGCAATATATTTCATGTGTTATAATAGTCCTGACGGCAGCTCTCGTCAATATATTTATGAAATTATTTAAATAATATATTTCATTAATTATACTTCTATATACTATTTAGCCAGGTTAGGGTGGAAGACAAATGACTAAAATCAACGGTTTTGAGAAAAGAGCGGCGAAAATCAGGCGGAAAATTATGAAGACGACTATGGAAATGCTGAGAACGTGGGAGCCCAAGCGGATGCGGATTGCGGATATCGCCAAAGCGGCGGGCGTCTCGCAGGTCACGATCTATAACTATTTCGGCAGCAAGGAGAAATTGCTGGAGCAATCCTTCAAGGATTATATTGACCAGTCTATCGACAGTTTCGAAACCTTTATGCAAGGGAAGCCTTCAATCAGGGATTTCGTCAAATATTCCATTGACCAGGAAAAAGCGCAGTATTCCGTCTTGTCGCCGCTCCAGATCAAGGAGCTGATGGTCGACGATCAGGAAATGTTCGGCTACATTCAGGAGCGTTACGAGCAGACGGTGCTGCCGCTGATCGTCAGGCTGGTGGAGGAAGGGAAAGCGAGGAATGAAATATCGCCCAAGGTTTCATCCGGCTCTGTCCTGATATTCATGAATATGTATATACAGAGCGCCTCTGATTTACTGGAAGCCGCCCGCAAGCAGGACAATATGGATGCTTTTATTGAGGAAATGACCCATTTATTCTTTTATGGCCTGTGCGGCCGGGAGGAGTGACGGGAGGCCCGATATTGGTTCCGGCTCCGCCGCTGCAGGCTAAATCCGGTAAAAAGGACGGGATGAAAAATGGAATTTCGCGTGGAGAAAGATACATTTGGCGAATTGCAGGTTCCTTCGGACAAATATTGGGGTGCCCAAACCCAGCGCAGCCTGCAAAATTTCAAGATCGGCGGCGAGAAAATGCCCATTGAGGTCATTTACGCGCTGGCGTTGATTAAAAAGGCGGCGGCGAAGGTAAACGCAGAACTCGGCCTGCTGCCGGAAGCCAAGGCGGACGCCATTATCCGCGCGGCCGATGAAATCATGCAGGGGATGCATGATGAGCATTTTCCGCTGGTCGTCTGGCAGACGGGAAGCGGAACGCAGACCAATATGAACGTGAATGAAGTCATTTCCCGCAGGGGCGGCGAGCTGCTGCGGCCGGGCGGACCGGAAGCGTCCATTCATCCGAATGACGATGTGAACAAAGGCCAGAGCTCCAATGATACCTTCCCTTCGGCCATGCATATCGCCGCCTTTCTGGCGGTAGAACGTAAAGTGCTTCCCGCGCTTGCGCGCCTCAAGATCACGCTGGAACAGAAGGCGGACGAATACCGTACCCTGATCAAAATCGGCCGCACGCATCTCCAGGATGCGACGCCCCTTACGCTTGGACAGGAAATAAGCGCCTGGGCCGCTATGCTGGAAAAAGGGGAGCGCTTTATTTCAGACAGCGCCCGGTCGCTGCTTGAGCTGGCGATCGGAGGGACGGCGGTCGGAACCGGTCTTAACGCCCATCCGGAATTCGGGGCCAGGGTCGCCCGGGCAATCGGCGAAGAGCTTGGCTTTCCCTTCGTGTCGGCCGATAATAAATTCTACGCCCTGACAAGCCATGACCAGCTTGTCTATGCGCACGGAGCGCTGAAGGCGCTGACCGCCGATCTCATGAAGCTTGCGGGTGATGTCCGCCTCCTCGCCAGCGGTCCCCGCAGCGGCATCGGCGAGCTGCACATCCCGGAGAATGAACCGGGTAGCTCGATTATGCCGGGCAAGGTGAACCCGACGCAGAGCGAGGCGATGACGATGGTCGTCTGCCAGGTGCTGGGCAATGACGTCACGATTGGTGTGGCAGCGAGCCAGGGCCATTTTCAGCTTAATGTGTTCAAGCCGGTTATTATCCACAGCTTTCTCCAGTCCTGCCGCCTGCTGGCGGACGCCATGCTGTCGTTTGAGGAGCACTGCGCCCGGGGCATTACAGCGAACGAGCCGGCCATTCGCCGCAATCTCCAAAGCTCCCTGATGCTGGTGACGGCTCTGAATCCGCATATCGGCTACGAGAAAGCGGCCGGGATCGCCAAGCTGGCGCATAAGGAGGGCCTCACCTTGAAGGAAGCCGCGCTGAAGCTGAGGCTGGTGACGGAAGAGGAATTTGACCGGTGGGTTAAACCGGAGAATATGGTTTGACACTCCATACGAGTGGAGCCGGCGCTTTAACCATCAGGACCCGGACGGCTCCGTTACATGAACGGCCCTCTCGTCCAGGTGTAACTGAATAGAGCTAAACAGGGCGGTCTTACGGCTGAGTATCACTCTTTCGTAAAGGCCGCCCTGTTCATTTGATTAAGCGTGAATGGTCGCCTTCGGTTCGCTGATATTGCCTGCCATCTTCAGGCGGTCGGCGATCGACTTGAACTCCTCGGAAGAAATGCCCGGCGCGAATTCTTCTTCCACCGCAGGCGATTCCGGAATCGGGAAGCCCTGGGGCGCTCCCTTGATGACCTCAAGCGGAGAGTTATCCTCGGGATGAGTGCCTTTCCATATTTGACCGATATCGGCAAAATCATGCTCGCTCCACGTATACAGCTTCGTGTGCGCACCCTTGGCCTCGTATTTGGCCGCTTCCTTGAAGTGCTTGTTATTCAGCGATGGAATCGGGATCAACCTCGTAACATCGACGCCGGTCGCAACCTCAAGCGCCTTGGCGTAAGCCACAACGTGAACGCCTCCGCGCACGAGCAGAAACCCGACCACCTCGCGGGCGGACGGATGATCCGTCATTTCATATACTTTCATTTTATGCGTTCTGGCGCCGCACTCCAGAAAAAAGTTATGCAGCAGGTCCTCCACCAGATTGCCGCTGTTGAATACGTTCGCGCCGGTCCATGGATTGCCCATGGAATCGAACGGCATCGCTCCTTGTCCTCCAGAGAGGAAATGATAGGAGAACCGCGCATCCTTGGCCGATCCCAGCGGAGCGGCATCAGGCTCCCCGGCGGAAGTAGTGCCGCGAAGGCAGCAGTTGATGGCGTGGGATACCAGCTCCACATGGCCGATCTCTTCGGCCGTAATGCTCATAATCAGGTCGTAGAAAGGCTTCAGCTTTGTCTTGCTGCGGAAATTAAAGGATTGGAACAAATAATTGTTGAGCGTGGACATCTCCCCGAATTTTCCGCCCAGCAGCTCCTGCACGGCCGCCGCCGCATTGGCATCGGGCTTGTTGACTTGAGGAATTTCGATCATGATTTCATCCATTCGTTTGAACAATGCGAATCTCCTCCCTTAAGTGAAAAGTGGAACATCGCAGGTAGCATTCCCGGGAGGCGAAGGTTTCATCCGATTGCCTGGCCTGACGCAGTATCCGGCGGCTCATTATGGACATGCGGCTTTGCTTTAACATAAATCTTGCTTCAAGTTAACATATTCCCGCTAGATTCCCTTTTTTTAGTATGATAAGATATCGCGGGAAGCAGACGAATTAATAGGAGGATTAGTAGATGATAGGGAAGAAACGATGGGACAAGCCTTTGGCTTCCGTGCTGGCAACCGCAGTGCTTTCGGCGCAGGTTCTGGGCGGATTCGTCGCCGGCGCGTTTTGGAGTACGGCCAAGGCGGAGGCTGCCGCTGCGGAGGGTTCTTCACTGCCTGAAATTGACCTGCGGTTAATGAGCACGACGGACGTTCACACGAATGTGTACGGGTGGGATTATTTCAAGAATGCTCCGTCCGCTTCGGTCGGACTCGCCCGCACGGCGACCTTGATCAAGGAAGCGAGAGGCCAGGAGCAGAACAACCTGCTGCTGGACAACGGAGATCTGATTCAGGGAACGCCGCTTGGCACCTATGAGGCGAAGATTGAACCGGTGACCCAGGCCGTATACAATTCCAAGACCCATCCGATGATTGCGGCCCTGAATGCCCTGCACTACGATGCGGCGACCTTTGGCAATCATGAATTCAACTATGGACTGCAATTCCTGGATCGGGTCGTCAATGGCAGCGCCGCCGACAGTTTGCACACCAAAGCCAATTTTCCTTATATCAATGCGAATATTTATGTGGACGATCATGACAGCGATCCTACCAATGACGTTAACAAGTATACTCCATATATTATCCTTCCCAAATCAGTAAAAGACAAAGACGGAAATCCTCATATCATTAATGTGGGCCTCCTTGGCCTCGTCACTCCGCAAATCACGGACTGGGACAAGGCGAATCTGGAAGGGAAAATAATTACCAAAGATATTGCCGAAACCGCGGCGAAATTCATTCCCGAAATGAGGTCTGCCAATAACCGGGACCATCTTGCCGCTGACGTGGTGGTTGTCATGGCGCATAGCGGTTTCGACGGTACGGCGGCAGGCGCAGGCGCCGAGAACGACATCAGTCTGCTGAGCAAGGTTCCGGGCATTGACGCCATCACATTCTCCCACACCCACAAAGTCTTTCCGACGAACGGAAATGACAGTACGCTGGACGCTTCCTTTAAAGACCCGGGAACCAAGCAGCCTTACAGCTATATTGACAATGTCAACGGCCATATTAACGGCGTTCCGGCCGTGCAAGCCGGTTACGGCGGCGGCTATCTCGGTCTTATTGATCTCAAGATCACTAAAGATGTCAGTGGAAAATGGGTGGTTGACAAGACGGCTTCCAAAGCTTCGACCCGTTCGGCCGCCGGAGTGAGTGAAGATCAGGCTATTCTGGATGCGGCCGGAGCCGATCATCAGGCTGCTATTAATTACACCGATACGCCACTCGGCACGACTACGGCGCCGATGAATAGTTACTTCGCCCTGATCCAGGACGATCCGACTGTTCAGATCGTGACCTATGCCCAAAAGCATTTTGTCGAGAAGGAAATTGCCGCTAATTCGTCTCTGTCCCAATACAAAGGACTGCCGATTCTCAGTGTGGCCGCTCCTTTCAAGGCGGGACGCAATGGCCCTAACGAGTACACCACGGTGGCAAAGGGGAATTTGACGATCCGCAGCGCGAGCGATCTGTATCTGTACGACAATACGCTGAAAGCGATCAAGGTCAAAGGCTCGGTCGTGAAGGAATGGCTGGAAATGAGCGCGGGCGCGTTCAACCGGATCAAGCCGGGCATTTCCACTCCGCAGTCCTTGCTGAATCCGGCATATGCCGTCTACAACTTTGACGTGATTGACGGCATCGGGTACAAGATCGATGTAACCCAAAAAGCGAAATACAAGCCTGACGGGACGATCAACGACGCATCTTCGAGCCGTGTAACGGAAGTGATATACGGGGGCAAGCCGCTGGATCTGGACCAGGATTTCATCGTCGTTACGAATAATTACCGCGCCAGCGGCGGGGGCAACTTCCCGGGCGTCAAAGGTTCCACGATGATCATGGATACCCAAACCGAGAACCGTCAGGTGCTGATGGACTACATCAAAGAGGAGGGCACGATCGTCCCGACTGTTGACAACAACTGGTCTCTCGCGCCGATCAAGGGCAATGTGGATGTTACCTTCACTTCCTCGCCTGACGCGAAGGATGTGCTCCCTGGCAACATCAAGGATACAGGAGCGACCGATAGCAGGGGATTCGAGGTTTACAGCCTGAACCTGAAAGAAACCGTATCACCCCCTGCCCAGGACGTTGAAGTTCACCTGATCGGCATTAACGACTTCCACGGACAGCTTGACACCACATCGGTTGTCGGAGGGAAGAATGTAGGGAGCGCAGCGGTTCTCGCGGCCTATCTGAAGCAGGCCCGTGTCCAGCATGAGAACTCGCTGCTCTTTCATAACGGGGACTCCGTTGGCGCCTCGGCTCCGGTATCCTCCCTTGAGCGCGACGAGCCGACCCATGAATGGATGAATCTGATGAAATTCGATGTCGGCACCCTGGGCAACCATGAATTTGATCAGGGCGTCGCGGCACTGAGGTCGCAAATCTTTGGCGGCGTTGATCCGAAGAACGACAAGGTCGTTCATGCCGGCGCGGATTTCGATTATATCAACGCCAATGCGGTGGACAGCGCGACAGGCAAGCCGATTATCAATCCCTACGTTATTAAGGAAATCGGCGGCGTAAAGATCGGCTTTATCGGCGTGGTGACCAAGGCGACGCCAAGCAAGGTTTCTCCCGCAGGCACAGCGGGCATCCGCTTCCTGTCTCCGGATGAAGAAGTCCAGGCTATCGGGAAGTACGCCGCCGAGCTTCAAGACAAGGGTGTTCAAACGATTGTTGTGCTGGCCCATGATCCGGCGTCAACCAAAGGCGACAGCACGACGGGCGAAGCCGCCGATCTGGCCCATGCCCTTCCGCTGGATTCTCCGGTTGACGTTATCGTTGCCGGTGACAACCACGCGCTGGCGAACGGCGTAGTGAACGGCAAGCTGATTGTTCAGGCCTACTCTTACGGGACGGCATTTGAGGACATCAAACTGGTGATCGACCACGCTACAGGCGATGTCAAAAGCCAGTCGGCTACTGTGACCACCACCTACCAGGACGGGGTAACCCCTGATCCGGAAACCGCAGCTCTGGTTAACAAGTACCTGAATCTGCATCCGGAGCTGACCCAGCCGGTAGGCACGACGGACGGCACAGTTACCCGCACTGACGCCTATAATAATGAGTCGGCCCTGGGCAACCTGATCGCCGACGCGATGCTGAAAGCGGATTTCGGGGACGGCAAAGGCTCGGCTGACTTCGCCTTCATGAATCCGGGCGGCATTCGGGCGGATCTTCCGAAGGGGAATGTTTCGTTCGGCGATTTGGCCAAAATCCAGCCGTTCGGCAACACGCTGGTGAAGCTGACGCTCACCGGAGCGCAGATCAAGACGCTGCTGCAGCAGCAGTGGGGGGGAAAAGCCGACGGAACGCCAGACACCAAGACGCTGCAAATTTCCGGTCTGAAATACACGGCAAATATGTATCTGCCGGTAGCCGAACGTATCGCTGGTCTTACGAAGGCGGATGGAACCCCGATTAGCATGACGCAAAAATATACCGCTGTCGTCAACAACTTCATGGCGGCGGGCGGCGACAACTACAAGGTTCTGACCGAGGCCAGCGATTCCGTGGCCGGACCTGTCGACCTTGACGTGTTCTATGACTACATCGTGAAGACGTTCAAGGGCGGGTTGATTTCGTCCAAAGTTGAAGGGCGCATCGTTAATAAACTGAGCGCTCCGGCGCCGGAGATTCCTTCTGTACCTGCGCCGACACCTGGTCCATCGGCATCTCCAAGCCCGTCGCC
>NZ_ASSC01000221.1 GCF_000520735.1 Paenibacillus forsythiae T98 | reverse complement strand
GGCGGACGGACATCCCGCCGAAATTATGGATATGACGTTTGCGCTTCAGGCGCTTTCGCTCAAATATGTAAATGACAGCTACCGGGAAATCGGCGTCAAAGTCGAGAATGTTCCTTATGAGCTGGACGAGCAGGTGGCCCGCTATAAGCTGGAGAGCATGGGGCTGGGCATTGACCGCCTGACACCCGAGCAGGTGGCGTATCTGGACAGCTGGAATCTGAATGATTAATCCGGAATGAAATAAATAGCGCTTTGAAAAGGCAGCTAGCCAATGCATTTGGCCAGGCTGCCTTTTTCAATTTTGCTTTTTCATCAAAAAGACTCTGAAATTTAGGTCTATTTAATAGAAGAGATTTTTCGGCAATGAAAGGTTGAACAAGGTCGAAATACTGTTTTGCGAAAGAACGATTGAATTATGCTTATCTCGACATAAAGCTCAATTCCGCCATACGCTTCGATAAAAATTGCCGATGATTTTACCTTCGGCAAGGCAGGCAGAGGTTTGATTCGTCAAGAATCCTTCGCGCTGTTCCTATTAATCCGGTCTCTATTATGTCGCATTGCGCCGGACAGCGAACCCTCCGTCAAAAGAGGTCAGGAATAAATTTCCTTTAAACGGAAAAAGGTTTTTGATTTTTGATGACGAATCTATTATGCTTAAGTGGTGAAAAGTGGGGTAAAGTGGGGACCTGAGGGAATTAAGGAGTGGGCAGCCAATGTTTATGGGGGAATACCAGCATAGCATTGACGATAAGGGCCGTATCATTATTCCGGCCAAGTTTCGTGAACTGCTCGGAACCTCCTTTGTGACAACCCGGGGACTCGATTCCTGCCTTTTCGTTTATCCCATGGAAGAATGGGCAATCATGGAACAAAAGTTGAAAAGTCTGCCGCTCATGAAGTCCGACGCCCGCGCGTTCAGCCGTTTCTTTTTCTCGGGAGCGACGGAATGCCAGTGGGACAAGCAGGGGAGGGTTACTCTGCCGGCGAATCTGCGAGAGTATGCGAAGCTGGACAAGGAATGTGTCATTCTGGGCGTATCGAACCGGGTGGAAATCTGGAACAAGGAGCTTTGGGAACAGTACTTCGGGCAGTCGGAGGAAACGTTCAACGAAATCGCCGAGAAGCTGGTGGATTTCAACTTTGATTTATAATTATTTACCGAATACTGTTTGGAGGGCTGCGCCTTGTTTCATCACATCACGGTTCTGAAGGAAGAAGCGACGGAAGGCTTAAGCGTCAGAAAGAACGGCATCTATGTGGATTGTACGCTTGGAGGAGCCGGGCACAGCGCCCTGATCGCCTCCCGCCTCGGCAGTAAGGGCCGATTGATCGCGCTCGATCAGGACGACTGGGCTTTGGACAACGCCAGAGACAAGCTGGCCGAGTTCGGAGACAAAGTTATTCTGGTCAAGACGAATTTTCGGGATTTGGAGGAAGTATTGAGAGCGTTGCCTACGGTTCCGCAGACTGGCGGCATCCCCCAGGTGGACGGTATCCTGTTCGATCTGGGCGTCTCCTCCCCGCAGTTTGACGAAGGAGAGCGCGGCTTCAGCTACAACCATGACGCTCCGCTCGATATGCGGATGGACCGGAGCGCTGAATTGACCGCCGCCGAAATCGTCAACACCTGGCCCGAGCAGGAAATCGCCCGCGTGCTGTTCCAGTACGGAGAGGAGAAATTCTCCAGGCGGATTGCGGGAAAAATTGTGGAACGCAGAACCGTTCGTCCCATTGAAAGTACGGGGGAGTTGGCCGATATAATCAAGGAGGCAATTCCGGCCGCGACGCGCAGGACGGGCGGACATCCCGCCAAACGAAGCTTTCAGGGGCTGCGCATTGCCGTGAATGATGAATTGGGCGCTTTTGAAGAGGCCCTGCATGCGGCTGTGCGATGTCTGGCTCCCGGAGGCAGAGTTTCCGTGATTACGTTCCATTCCCTGGAGGACCGGATTTGCAAGCAGATTCTGAACAGTTATGTCGGCCGTTGTACGTGCCCGCCGGATTTCCCGTTATGTGTATGTGGAGGCGAAGGCCAGGTCAAGCTGATCAATCGCAAGCCGCTTACACCCGGCGAACAGGAGCTTGAAGTTAATCCCCGCGCCCGCTCTGCGAAGCTGCGCATTGCGGAGAAATTGTAAAAGACGATAAAAGGAGAGTCAGAGATGGCCTATACCCGCGGAAATTTGGCAGTGCAGCAACAAAGGGAACCAAAAGTTAATCCACGCTACCGCGAAAAGACTAAGGTTGTCACAAGGCGAAACACGCTCCCGATGCAGGAGAAGCTTCTGTACCTGCTGACTCTTGCCTTATTCGTCCTTGTGGCCAGCGTCTTGGTATGGCGCTATGTCCATATTTACGATTTGAACAAGCAGGCGCAGGAGCTTGATTCGAGAATCTCCAAAGCCAAGAAGGAAATTGCCGTCTATCAGAAAGAGAAGCAGGATCTTGAGCAGCAGGTGGTTGACAAAGCGCGGGCTGAAGGCTTCACTATCCCGGAGGACAGCATCGTTGTTACCCGGAATAATTAATGCCCGCCGATTATGTAATCAGCTGCAAGTGCCGTCAAGATTGCAAAATAGAGGTTGTGAGGTTCACGTATGATAAAAAGAATAAAGCTTCGTTCACTGTTCATAGGGGGATGCATTACCCTCTTTTTTCTTGTTCTGGTCGGACGGGTATTCTGGATTCAGGTGCTTCAGGGCGAGTCCTGGCAGAAGAGGGCTGCGGACACCTGGGCGCATACGTCGATCATCAAGGCTCTGCGCGGACAAATTACCGACCGCAATGGCAGCGTGCTTGCCGGAGATGTCCCTGCATATACGGTCGTTGTAGAACCAAAGGTCATTCATGAACAGGGCATCCGCGACGAAGTCATCCAGGGGCTGCACGAGATTTTGAACAAGAAGGTTTCGGAGCTCGAAGAACTGATTGATGAGAAGGACAAGGACGGGAATTATTTCAAGAACCGCGAGGTGCGTAACGAAGGCTGGAAGGTCGATCAGGAAGTGGCCGATAAAATCGAAGCGCTCAAGGAAAAGCTGGAGGAAGAGCATAAAATTCGCGAAACCGGCATCGGCCTGGTCAAGGACCAGAAGCGGTACTATCCCAAAGATTCGCTGGCGGCCCATATTCTCGGGTATACGAATCGTGACGGCAACGCCGTAGCTGGACTTGAATATTTCTACGACAAGCTGCTCAAGGGTACAAACGGCAAGCTCAATTACCAGAGCGACGCCAAGGGCGTCAAGCTGCCGGATGCCCCGGAAAGCTACAAGCCGGTTGTCAACGGCGACAATCTCAAGCTGACCATTGACAGCACCATCCAGTACTATATTCAGGATGCAATGAAAGAGGCCTACGCGCAATACCAGCCGAAGAGCATGACGGTGATCGCCGCCGATCCGAACACGATGGAGATTCTCGGAATGGCCAATCTGCCGACCTTCAATCCCAATGAATACTGGGCGACCGACAATCAGGCGGATTTCTACAACCATGCGATCAAATCCATTTATGAGCCGGGGTCAACCTTCAAGATTGTAACTCTGGCCGGAACGGTGCAGGAGAAGCTGTTCGATCCGAACGCGACGTTCCAGTCGGGCTACATCATGATCGGAAAACGGCGTATTAATGATATGCATGGAGGCTGGGGGAGAATTACCTATCTGGATGGCGTGAAGCATTCCAGTAACGTAGGTTTTGTCAAGCTGGGATATGAAATGCTGGGTAAAGACAGGCTGAAAAAATATGCTGATGATTTCGGTTTCGGCCAAAAGACGGGGATTGATCTGCCTGGGGAAGCCAAAGGCTTAGTCAAGCCGTATTATGAAGTGGATTTCGCCACCCTGGCTTATGGTCATGGTAAGGTACAGGTTACGCCGATCCAGCAGCTCGCGGCGGT
>NZ_ASSC01000220.1 GCF_000520735.1 Paenibacillus forsythiae T98 | reverse complement strand
GAGTCGCTCTCCATGCGAGAGCGTGGATTGAAATCGAAAACGACCGCATGTAATCGGCGGCCGGGCCTCGGTCGCTCTCCATGCGAGAGCGTGGATTGAAATTGCCAATTCTGCTGACCTTCAGCAAAGTTCTGCTGTCGCTCTCCATGCGAGAGCGTGGATTGAAATCTCTTTGACTGATCTTTTATTTGTGGATAAGCAACCTGTCGCTCTCTATGCGAGAGCGTGGATTGAAATGAATGATTGAGAGTAATGGGGTGGTCACCGTATTGTCGCTCTCCATGCGAGAGCGTGGATTGAAATCACCAAGCGACTACGTAATCGGTGATGTTGCCGCCGGTCGCTCTCCATGCGGGTGCGTGGATTGAAATAATAACGCTACCGATTTCATAGTCATGGTGTACGGTCGCACCCCGTGCGGGTGCGTGGATTGAAATATTTGCATCCGAAGTGGCGGTCCCCGCCAACCCGAGTCGCACCCGTGCGGGTGCGTGGATTGAAATTCGAACATGAACACGCGCGGGTATCCTCCGCTGTCCAGTCGCACCCCGTGCGGGTGCGTGGATTGAAATCATCGGCTTTTTTTGCAAGCGTTCCGCTGACGGCAGGTCGCACCCCGTGCGGGTGCGTGGATTGAAATCGTGCTGAACGAGTATGACGAGGTGTATTGCCCTGTCGCACCCCGTGCGGGTGCGTGGATTGAAATCTCAGGACCCTCAGACGAATAACGGACTTACGGGGCGTCGCACCCCGTGCGGGTGCGTGGATTGAAATTTCAGTGTATCCAGACCGTCCTGACCAGAAATGGAGTTTATTTCCATGTTGGGTTGTAGTTTGAAAATGCTGTTTCATGCGGTATTTATGAGCTTCACCTTCTGGTCACGCCCCTTTCGGTGGCGAGAATTATTTTTTATCCCGATTCATCTCTGCTCAACTGACCTATCAGCCTGAAAATAACTGGAAATCACTAACGCGAAGCGATAAGATAGAGTTGCTGGACTTGTATCTACTATTGATAAATCATGAATTGGGGGCGTTTCACAGATGAAGATTGCGGTTGCGGGGGATCATGCGGGCTTTGCCTTGAAAGAAGAAGTAAAGGCTCTATTAACCAGCCTGGAGCATGAGGTTGTGGATTTCGGAGCGCATAATGAGGAAGCTTGCGATTTGCCCGATTATATCTATCCTGCGTCATTGGCTGTGGCTGAGGGGAAGGTGGACCGGGGGATTTTTATTGATGGTGTTGGCTATGGAAGCGCTATGATTGCTAATAAAATCTACGGGGTATACGCGGCGGTCTGTCAGGACCCGTTCTGTGCGGAGTTGGCGCGGTCCCACTCTGATACGAATGTGCTGTGCATTGGCGGCAAAATTATCGGCTCGGCCATCGCCCTTGAAATCGTAAAGGTATGGATGACGACTGAGCATTTGGGAGACGTTGAGAAGTACAAGCGGCGTGTGGATAAAGTGGTTAAAATATCAGAGAAGCATTTGAAACCATTGTCCGATCTGTAAGTGAACTTCCCTTGTGCTGCTCCGGGAATGGTTAGCTTTTGTTCCTGGAGCGGCTGGCTAAATCTCAACGGCTCATGTAATCTTTTAATTTTTTGGCAAAGTCCGTGAAGTCGGAGAGATGCTTGTCGATCATCGTTTTGACAATTCCGATTTGGACAGTCTGGTAATCGTGTATGGCTATTTTTCGGAAATCTACCATGGCTTTAGATTGCGGTTCAGTTGTTCGTCTCAGTACAAGCTTCGCAGCATCTTTGCCTTCATATTCTTCCATAATCCGTTGTATGGATCTTCGAATAGTCCCGGTCTTGTTCAGCACAATATCGGGGTTCATGACTTATCATCCTTCAAAAATGTATCCATAATCTCCCGCCTTTCCTCGTTAAGCATGGCATATTCTTTTAGCGACCGCATAAAAAGCTGTTGCCGTTTAAGCGGCTCGGCATCTTACAGCAGAAAATCCCGTTTCCGATGATTTGAGCGCGAAAGACAGGGCTGGCTTCGGCAAAATCAATCAAGTCGACCTCCCGTCCCAGCTTGTCTGCGAGTTCCCCCGCCAGCATGAATCGGTCGTAAGCGCCAGAAGTCTGACCGTTTGTCAAAAAGGCAACATCCAGATCGCTATTGACGGAGCGTCCCTTTTGCCGCCGAACCTAATAAAATAATGGCATACGTGTCAAAAGCCTCGCGCAGCTTCTGAACGATCAGGTCCTGTTGCTCAGGACTCAGAACATGAAGTTTGCCGGGCTCGTAAGCCTTGGACATGGGTCATCCCATCCGTTCACGCCCTCGCGCGGGGAAGCGATCCTTTGAATTCAGGCTCGGATTTATGCTTCTATTGTATCGTTCTTGTCGGTATTTCACTAATAGGGCGAATCTTTACAAAGTGCGAACCTGAAGCGCACATGAAAATGCCGGGAGGCTCGCGCCTCTAGGGCCGGGAACCCTTGTTTTTTTGAGGTGCGATTGCTCCCCGAGCGGGATCGTGGGTTGAAATATTGTCGGAAATGAGGTTGTGGGAATGGAAACAGGCTGGCGGGACCGCTGAGCTGGTAATCTGTTTCAGAGAGAGCGCGGGAAGATCCCAGGCAAACAGCAACCTGAGCATGCTGCTGCCCATGGCTGTATTGTTAGGTTTGGTGCGAACCCCAAGCTCCCATGAAAACCCCGGGAGATTCGCACCTCTTGCGGGACAAGGGTTTTCGCGTTATTTTATAGTAGGAGTCCCCTTTGAAACGACCATTTTTAAGGGGTTCGCACTAAAGCGTTTGCAATCCTTTGTGTAGTAAGGGGTTGCATCGGATGCTGTCGCTCTCCGTGCGAGAGCGTGGATTGAAATTGCCAATTCCGCAGGGTAAGTTGCTTCGTAGCTGTCGCTCTCCGTGCGAGAGCGTGGATTGAAATCATTCCGCCTGACACCAAGCCTTTCGGATTTTGGGGTCGCTCTCCGTGCGAGAGCGTGGATTGAAATTTAGAACGGCAGGTCTCTAGTTGGTGCTGGAGTACCGTCGCTCTCCGTGCGAGAGCGTGGATTGAAATCTTGTACGTTTGCCGCATTCCTTTGCTTCCAGCCGAGTCGCTCTCCGTGCGAGAGCGTGGATTGAAATACAAGCCAAGCGGTAGACGGACAAAAGTACGTGAGGTCGCTCTCCGTGCGAGAGCGTGGATTGAAATGTTTCAGTTGCCGATCCACTTGCATTACGATTCCCTTGTCGCTCTCCGTGCGAGAGCGTGGATTGAAATCGTAATGTTGCTGGAATGCATCAATCGTTCAGCGTCGCTCTCCGTGCGAGAGCGTGGATTGAAATCTTTTGACGGCTCCTGATAATGTTGATAAAGAAACGTCGCTCTCCGTGCGAGAGCGTGGATTGAAATCGCGTTATTGAACATTCTCACGCCGCAATCTCCTGTCGCTCTCCGTGCGAGAGCGTGGATTGAAATTCATCCTCCCAATCTCCGCAGTCGGGGCCGTCACAAAGTCGCTCTCCGTGCGAGAGCGTGGATTGAAATTGGCCGCTCCCAGATATTAAAATAATATTCAGTGTCGCTCTCCGTGCGAGAGCGTGGATTGAAATAACCTGGAAGTGAAAATCATCGAGAAGGACGCTAGTCGCTCTCCGTGCGAGAGCGTGAATTGAAATAGCATCGCCGCCAAGCAATCATAAACCATCACCCAAGTCGCTCTCCGTGCGAGAGCGTGGATTGAAATCAAACTGTGCCGGAAATATCGTTATAGTAGCAGACGTCGCTCTCCGTGCGAGAGCGTGGATTGAAACCTTTGGTGGGGAAAGGGTGTAGCCTCTCCTTGTCGCCCCCCATGCGGAAGCGCAATTGTAACCCCTTACAAAACCGTCCCACAGAAACAAAGCTTCGCTCCACCTCATTTAAGGACTAATTCTCTGCCCGCCTGACGTAAATTCAGGAGGGCAGAGCTTTTTTTAAACCTTCACTCTTGTTCCATTCCTCCAAGCCCCGCTTGTCACGCCTGTCAGCATATTGCGGTCAAGTCCTACATAGACATGTACTAATCACTGCATTCAAAACAGGTTAAGGGGATGATGTCATGCGCCGGATAGCATGGGTACTCGCGATCATTATGAGCGTTACCCTGATTATGACGGGCTGCGGGAAGAAGGACTCCGCGTCTGTGGTCAAGGATTTGAACGACGTGGCCGACAAGCTGGAGAGCAAGGCGGGAGCCTATCAAGGGGAAGGGACGATGACCCTCTACACCGGCGAGCAGCCTCAGGAGTACAAGGTTGAGGTATGGTATAAAAATCCTTCCTACTACCGCATCAGTCTGGCCAGTGTGCAGAAGAATGTTACGCAGATTGTGCTCCGCAACGATGAAGGCGTGTTCGTGCTGACGCCGAGCCTTGGCAAGAGCTTCCGGTTCCAGAGCGATTGGCCGGAAAATCAGGGACAGGTCTACCTGTACCAGACGCTGATTAAAGGCATCGTCGCCGACAACAACCGCCAGTTCGTGGCTGACAAGGACAGCTACGTGTTCGATGTAGCCGCCAATTATCAGAGCCGTGCGCTGGTGCGCCAGAAGATCTGGCTGGACAAAAAAACCTATGCGCCCAAGCAGGTGCAGGTATCCGATTCGGAGGCCAAGGTTGTGGTGGACGTGAAGTTCAGCAAATTTGCTTTTAATCCGGAATTTTCCGCCGATTCTTTTGACATGAAGAAAAATATGGCTTCCCAAGGGACTTCGGAGAATACGGTGGCACAGGTTGACGAGAACGGCAATCCGCTGCCCGCCGCTGAGAATCAGGAAGGAACGCAGACTCAGGCGAATGCGGACCTTGGCGATTTCGGCGTCATCGAGCCGGGCTACACCCCGGAAGGCGTAACGCTCAAGGGCTCCAACAAAATAGAGAGCAGCGACGATCACGCCGTGCTTTTGCGGTATGACGGAACTTACCAGTATACGATTCTGGAATCTCGTCCGCTGGATCAAGCTGTGTCGCTGGCGCCGGGAACGCTTATTGATCTGGGCTTTACGGCGGGACTTTTGACCGAGGATGAGCAGCAGACTTTGACGTGGATGTCGGGGGATGGCGTGCAGTACCGGATCATCAGCGCGAACCTTCCCCTTAGCGAAATGATGGAAATCGCCGCTTCTACGCAGGATCAAACGGGTAAATAATACGTTGTAGGCGGATACTGCATATTGTGGGATGCTTTCCTCTACAATGCGGTATCCGTTTTTGCTTTCAATCGCTCATTAGCGCGTTTCCTGTTCGCCACGGTAGACGTCGAACCCTCGCTCACATTGACAGTGCCTTCCGTTAGCATTACCATTACGAATAAGAAAGTGATTCAGGTGAACGTTCGGCAAAGGTGACGCTTATTACAAACGAGAAGGTGACTGGAAGTGCAAGAAAGCTATCGACCGACTGTGGCCGAGATTGATCTGGATGCCTTGCGTGCCAATTACGAGAGCTTTCGGCGGCATTTGCCGGCGGGGATGAAGTTTATGGTATGCGTCAAAGGCAATGCGTACGGTCACGGGGCCGTGGAAGTGACGCGGGAGCTGGAACGGCTGGGCGCGGACTATGTAAGCGTGGCGTTTCTGGATGAGGCGATCGAGCTGCGCCAGGCGGGAATTGTCCTGCCGATACTGGTGCTTGGCTATACGCCGCCGGAGGCCATTGCCGCCGCCTGGGAGAACGATGTAACCGTGACGCTTTTTACCCCGGAAGTGCTGGAGGCGATATCCAAACTTCCTGTAAATGACAGCCGGAAGCTGAAGGTGCATATCAAGATTGACAGCGGCATGGGCCGGATCGGACTTCTCCCGGACGAAGCCCCGCTGTTCATCGAAGAGGCGCAGCGTGTCAGGCAGATGGAATTGGAGGGGATGTTCACTCATTTTGCCAAAGCGGATGAAGCAGACAAAAGCTATACACTGGAGCAGTACCGACGGTTCATGAGCGTGACGGAAGCGCTTCGGGAAAGACAGATTGAAATCCCGATCATACATACGGGCAACAGCGCTACGGCCATTGATACCCCTCATTTATCTCCGAACATGGTGCGTGTGGGCGTCAGCATATACGGATTCTACCCGTCAACTGAGGTAAGCAGGCAGCAGGTCGAGCTGCACCCGGTCATGACGCTGAAGACGAAAGCTGTCTATGTAAAAAGCCTGCCGGAGAGCTGGGGCGTCAGCTACGGAACCCGCTACCGCACAGGCAGCGGGGAATTTATCGCCACGTTACCCATCGGGTACGCGGACGGATATTCCCGCATGCTGAGCGGCAAGGCAGAGGTGCTAATACGCGGCCGCCGCGTTCCTGTCGTCGGAACCATCTGCATGGACCAGTGTATGGTATCGCTCAAATCTTTCGCCAATGAGGCGGAACAAATCAAAGCCGGCGAAGAGGTTGTTCTCATCGGCCGCCAGGCTGGCGTCTCCATTACGGCAGACGAGCTGGCTCTCCTTCTTGGAACGATTCACTACGAGGTGACCTGCATGCTGGCCCACCGGGTGCCGCGCGTCTATATTCGCGAAGGCTCGGCTCCCCGCCTGGTAAATGCCTTGCTGCAGACCCCAAGCCCCAATCCGGTAAGCTAAGCGGGAAGGTGCTCAAGGAATATTCGTTCGTAGACGACGCTATGACTTATGGTCTATACGAACCGCCGTTTCTAGTTTATAATGGGATGCAGCATACTTGATATACTGACGGCATATATTCCTTGTATAAAATTCCTTGCATAATGCTACACTGGAATACAAGGGCAGAAGGTTTGTGGGGGTGGAAGAGAAGTTGGCCAATTTGCAAAACACCAAAAGAATCATGATCAGCTTGCCCGATCATCTCTTGCAGGAAGTGGACGGAATTGTCCAGTTGGAGAATTCCAATCGCAGCGAATTGATCCGGCAAGCCATGAAGCTGTATCTCAGCGAACGGAGGAAGCGTTCCATCAGGGAGTCCATGCAGCGCGGATACATGGAAATGGCCAAGATTAACTTGACCATGGCATGCGAAGCGTTCCTTGCCGAGGAAGATGCAGACAGCACTCTTGGCCGCTTAGTAAGCGGGGTGTAGATATTGATCGTAAAACGCGGCGACGTTTTTTTTGCTGATCTTTCGCCGGTAGTTGGTTCCGAGCAGGGCGGAGTAAGGCCCGTTCTTGTGATTCAGAACGATATTGGCAATCGCTTTAGTCCAACGGTCATTGTTGCAGCAATTACCGCACAGATCCAGAAGGCCAAACTGCCAACTCATGTGGAGATTGACGCGACGTCCCATGGCTTTGACCGGGATTCCGTCATTCTGCTTGAGCAGGTTCGGACGATCGATAAGCAGCGCTTAACGGATAAGATCACCCATCTTGACGACGAAACGATGAAAAAGGTGGATGACTCGTTGCAGATCAGTCTGGGTCTGATTGATTTTTAAACCGGACAGGCACAGCCATTCCATAAAAAGGTAATAAGGGTCCATCGCAAATACGCGGTGGGCCTTTTTGGGATTCTTCACCTGGAGCCATTATCCGCAGCCGTTCAAGTCATTCGCCAGCAGGACGCCGGGATAGCTTCCAAGGAAAGATCCCGCTGGAACGACTTCGGGCAAATATGATAGTATTTGACGTATCGGATGGAAGAAAAGAGGGAGAAGCATTGACTGAGCAGGAGATGAATACCGCTTCGGACGAAGCGGCGCGCCGGGAGCGGCAAATGATGATCGGCCAGATTGCAGGAGAGCTGGGCCTGTCCGAGCGGCAGGTCCAAAGCGCGGCGGGGCTGCTGGATGAGGGCAACACCATTCCGTTCATTGCCCGGTACCGCAAGGAGATGACCGGTGAGCTGGACGAGAACGCGCTGCGGGATATCGAGGAACGGCTGAGCTATTTGCGGTCGCTTGGCGAGCGTAAACGCGAAGTCATCCGCATCATCGAGGAGCAGGGCAAGCTGACGGAGGAGCTGCGGGGGCAGATAGCGAAAGCGGTCAAGCTCCAGGAGGTGGAGGATTTATACCGGCCGTACCGCCAGAAGCGCAAGACGCGGGCAAGCGTCGCCAAGGAAAAAGGGCTGGAGCCGCTGGCCGACTGGATTCTGGAGCAGCGCCGCGGCGGCAGCCCGGAGGCGGAGGCCGGCAAATATGTCGATCCCGCCAAAGGCGTGGAATCAGTGGAGCAGGCTCTCCAGGGAGCGCAGGACATTATCGCGGAGGCCATAGCCGACGATGCGGCGGTCCGTTCCTGGGTGCGCCAGCATACGGCCTCGCAGGGGGTTCTCGTCTCCGAGGCGAAGGACAAGGAGCAGGAATCCGTCTACGAGAATTATTACAGCTACCGCGAGCCGGTTCACAAAATGCCGCCGCACCGCATTCTCGCTATCAACCGGGGCGAGCGCGAGAATGTGCTGAAGGTCGGTATCGAGGTAGATACGGCCCGTATTCATGCGTATATCACGCGCAAGCTGGTCAAAGGCCCGTCCCCGGTCAAGGAGCTGCTGGAGGCCGTGGCCGAGGACGCCTACAAGCGGCTGATTGCGCCTTCGGTGGAGCGCGAGGTACGTGGGGAGATGACCGAGAAGGGCGAGAATCAGGCCATCTCGATCTTCTCCGGCAACCTGCGGAGCCTGCTGCTCCAGCCGCCGGTCAAGGGACGCCGCGTGCTCGGCGTCGATCCCGCCTACCGCACCGGCTGCAAGCTGGCGGTCGTCGACGAGACCGGCAAGCTGCTGGAGGTGGCGGTAACGTACCCGACGCCGCCGCACAACAAGAAGCGCGAGGCGGCGGAGAAGTTCAAGGAGCTGATCGCAAGGTACGGCATTCAGCTCATCGTTATCGGCAACGGCACCGGCT
>NZ_ASSC01000219.1 GCF_000520735.1 Paenibacillus forsythiae T98 | reverse complement strand
CCGCAGGCAGCCGGTATGACGCGGCATTGGCCGTCCGCGATTATTTGCAAGGGGCGTATCCCTATACGTTGGATACGCGGGTGCCGCCGGAGGGCGCCGATTTTGTCGATGATTTTCTGTTCACAGAGAAGAAGGGATACTGCGTCCATTTCGCCTCCGCAATGACGGTCCTGCTGCGCAGCTCCGGCATTCCGGCCCGGTATGTCCAGGGCTATGCCCCGGGCCGGAAGGAAGCGGGCCCCGGGCCGCAGCGGTATCTGGTGACCCAGGGGGACGCCCATGCCTGGGTCGAGGTGTATTTTCCCGGCTCGGGCTGGGTCCCCTTCGACCCGACGCCGTCCTCGGCAGCGGGCTCCGCGCTGCCATCCGCCTCTGCGGCGGCT
>NZ_ASSC01000218.1 GCF_000520735.1 Paenibacillus forsythiae T98 | reverse complement strand
GCTGCTCCGCCGGGAATACGGACTGCCCGGCCGCTTTACGGTTCTGTTCGTCGGCCGGATCATTCCCCGCAAAGGCGTGCGCATTCTGATACGGGCGACCGCTATGCTGGCAAGACGGCGGCCCGTGCATCTTGTCATTGCCGGGACGGGCAAAGCGGCCTACGTGCGGAGGCTCATGAAGCTCGCCCGGCGCTCAGGCCTGTCCGTCTCCTTCATCGGCGGTATTCCGCACGGGGAGATTCACCGGATCTACCAGCTCGCCGATTGCCTGGTCTGTCCTTCGCAGCGGCATGAATCCTTCGGGCTCGTCAATGTGGAAGCCATGGC
>NZ_ASSC01000217.1 GCF_000520735.1 Paenibacillus forsythiae T98 | reverse complement strand
AGCCGATGCCCGCCGCTCGCCGCCTCCGCCGCCGTCAGGGCGCCAGCCCTTGAAGCGCGTAACGCCGGCTCCGCCTTTTTCATATGCTATTGAAGCAATGGAAAAGGGAGGCTTTGCGCATGCCGTATCAAGGTTTCATCATCCACACTTCCGTCTGTCCGTCCATCAACGGCAAGGGCTTTGATTTCTGGATCGATGCTTCGGGTACGACCCACGCGGCTCCGCTGCTGACCGATCCCGATTATATCCATCTTTGTCTTGAGGGTGACTTCGGGCAGCCTTCGGCAGCTGCGGCGACCGCCGGGATCAAGGGGCAGGTGTTTGCCGCGAGCCGGCTCATTCTGAATCTGGCCGCTCTGTACGAAATATCTCCGGTGATTGTCAAGCCCCACAACGATTCATGCCCCGGACCCTATTTTCCCTGGAATGAACTTGTGCTTTATCCCGGCGATGGTTATCATTAGTCTGAGGTGACCAATCGACAATGGAAAGATTACAGAAAATACTGGCACAGGCTGGCGTGGCATCCAGACGAAAATGCGAAGAGCTGATTCTGGCCGGCAAAGTGGAAGTGAATGGCGAGGTCGTAACGACGCTCGGAACGAAGGCCGATCCGGCCACGGATATCATTAAGGTCTCGGGCAGAACGATTTCGGGCGAGAATAAAATCTACATTATGTTCAACAAGCCGAAGGGCGTGATTACAAGCGCTTCCGATCCGAAGGGCCGCAAGGTCGTGACGGATTATATGAAGGGCATCAAGGAGCGCGTGTATCCGATCGGACGGCTCGATTACGATACGGAAGGTCTGCTTCTGCTGACCAACGATGGGGAGTTCGCCAATCTGCTCACCCATCCGAAGCATCATGTGCCCAAGACGTATCTGGCTACGGTCAAGGGCATTCCGCACGGCACGGCGCTGGACAAGCTGAAGGACGGCATCAAGCTGGAGGACGGAATGACCGCCCCTGCCGAAGTAGAGTACAAGGATATCGATGAGGACAGCAAGGAGTCGGTCATCAGCATCACGATCCACGAGGGCCGCAACCGCCAGGTGCGCCGCATGTTCGAGGCGATCTCCCATCCGGTCATCCGGCTTAAGCGGATTTCATTCGGCGATATCCTGCTGCAGAACCTGAAGCGCGGCTCGTACCGCCATCTGACCAAGGACGAGATCAACGGGCTGAAGCAGCTTGCCATGGCTGGACTGGCCAAAGGAAATAACACTCGCAAAGACACATAATGTTCACAAGTGCCATCAAGACCCCACGGAAAAATGGGACCGTATTCGTTATAATGTTCATAGGATGTTCACACTTCTTGTTAACGATATGAACGGTATCATTGAAGGGGGCAATCTGTGTGGGCAAAGCGAGAAGACCGGTACAAATCATGATTTTGGTTCTGATCGTCCTGCTGGGCGGGTATGCGGTCGGAACCACGGCATTTGGAGGAGACGGCAAGCCGAAGGAGGGCGGCCGCGCTCCTTCCTTTGAGCTGCTCGGACTGGACGGCAAGACCCATTCGCTGGACGAATACCAGGGAAGGCCCGTTGTCTTGAATTTCTGGGGCTCCTGGTGCGCTCCCTGCGTCAAGGAAATGCCCGCGCTGGAGGCCCAGTGGGAGAAATGGAAGGCCCACGGGGTCATTGTCGTCGGCATCAACGTCGGCGAGGATCAAATGACGGTACAGAATTTTGTAAACGGTGTCGGCGTCAGCTTCCCGGTTCTGATGGACCAAGACAGGGAGGCCGTCCGCAGCTATGGGATCTCTCCTCTGCCGACAACCTTTTTTATTACTGCCAAAGGAACAATCGATACGATTCATATCGGGCAGCTTGACCTCGGCACACTCGATGCGCAAATCGGAAAGCTGGTGAACCGATGAGCGGAAATCCTCCCCTGATCGTCAATACGAAATGCGAATGCGGGCACCAGAACCCCGTCGGCACGGTGCTGTGCGAAGCTTGCGGCAACCCCTTGCTGGACGGCGCGGATTCGGCCCGGCCTCTTGAAATGCGCTATGACGGCAAGGCCCGCCGTTCCCAAAAGACCAACCCTGGCGTTATCGACAGGGTATGGAACTTTTTTTCCTCGGTCAAAATTGCGATTTATCTGATCGTGCTGACGCTGCTCGGCTCTACGCTGGGAACCGTCTTTCCGCAGGAAAGCACCTTTCTCCATATCGACCCTTCCACCTATTACAAGCAACGCTATGGCACAGCAGGCGACATCTATTACAGGCTCGGCTTATCCCATACGTATGAATCCTGGTGGTTCATCACCCTCCTGGTCATGATTGGGGCATCGCTTGTGATCTGCAGCCTGGACCGCGTACTTCCGCTGTATAAAGCGCTAAGTCGGCAGCAAATCCGCAAGCACCGGCGGTTTCTGACCAGGCAAAGGGTCGCTTTGGCAACGAAGGTGGCGGAGGGACCTGAGGACTGGGTGTCGAAAGCTGTTCAGCCCCTGAAGAAGCAAGGCTACCGGGTCATGACGGACGGAGGCGCGCTGCTTGCGGAGAAGCACCGGTTCAGCCGCTGGGGGCCTTACATTATTCATATCGGCCTGATTATCTTTCTGCTCGCCGTGCTGGCAAGAGGGCTGCCAGGGCTTCATATGGATCAGCATCTTGCCTTTCCGCAGGGGGAAATCGTCCATATTCCGGACACCTCCTACTATTTGGTGAATGAGCGGTTCACCGTGGAGTTCTACAAGGACGAGGAGATGCCCGAAGAATTCCGCGGCAAGAAAGTGCTGCCGAAGCTGTACGAAACGAAGGCGGTGCTATACGAATGCACGGCGGATTGCGGCGATCCCTCCAGGGAGCCGAAGCTGGCGAAGGTGGCGTCCCATGCGATCCAGGTCAATGATCCTTTGAGCTACAAAGGAATGAAAGCGTATCAGTTCGACTACGACCTGACCCCTGTGCTGCGTTCGGTGACGCCGAAACTGGTCAATTCCGCGACAGGAGAATCGTACGGCTCGTTCAAGCTGGAGATGAAGAATCCGCAGCGCTCTTTTACCGCCGGCCCCTACACGCTGGAGCTGAAGGAGAAGTATATGGAATTTGGACTCAGCGAGGAAGGGAAGCCGATCTCCAAATCGCCGTATCCGAACGAGCCCGCCTTTTTCTTTCTGATCAAAGGCCCGAAGCTGCCGGCTGGCGGCGAGCCGTATTTCTATTTTCCGAAGCAGAACGACAAGGCTGAATTCCAGCAGGATGCGATTAATGACAAGCTCGGGGGCCAAGGGCGGTTTCTGGAGCTTGAGGTGGGCGATATGAGCGGCGTCGATGTCTCGGAGTCAACCAGCTATCTCAATGTCCGCGTGGACCGTGCAATGCCGTTTGTCTGGGTCGGCGCCGGAATTGTCATGCTTGGCCTGGTGCTTGGCTTCTACTGGCAGCACAGACGGATCTGGCTGACCGTGGGCGAGGGAGAGCTGACGCTGGGGGCGCATACGAACAAGAACTGGTATGGGCTTCGGCGGGAGGTAAGCTCTTTTCTGAAGAAAATGGATATTAACGCTGATGAAAAATCATTGGAAAATGGGGGAGATCCGGCATGAGTCTGCTCGATTTCAGCAATGATGTATTTATCGCCGCTTTTTTCTTGTACAGCGCAGCGTTCATGCTGTTCACCATCGCCATTATGGGCCGCAGATGGTCCGGCCGCGAACCGGAGGAGCATTCCGCGCGCTGGGGCCGAGCCGCCTTCATCGCCTCATCCCTCGGACTCTTGTGCCACCTGGCGTATTTCTTCACCCGCTGGGCGGGCGGGGGACATATTCCCGTCAGCAATATGTATGAGTTCATGACCTTCCTGTCCATGATGGTGATGGTCGCGTTTACCGTCATTTTCTCCATTTACCGCAAAATCCTGCTCGGTCTCTTCTCCGTTCCGATTTCTATCATTGTTATGGCGTATGCCGCCGTGTTCCCGCAGGAAGTGCAGCCGCTGATTCCTTCTTTGCGATCCATTTATCTGAACATCCACGTGACCCTGGCGGCTTTTGGCGAATCCTTTTTTGCGGTAGCATTTGCGGCGGGCCTGATGTATCTGCTGCGCACGGTCAATTTTAACAGCTCGTCAAAAAGCGACAAAAGACAGCAGCGCGGAGTCGAATTTACGCTGTTCATTATCATCGTCATTATCGGATTTTTGGCCTCGGTATTCGCATTTCGGGGGGCCGGATACGAGACGGTTTTTATTAGAAGCAACGTTACCGTTGACAATCCCGGGCAGAAAGATAGTACAATAGAGAAAGTCAGTTATAAAATGCCGCCCATCGTGGCACCTTACCATAGCGAAATTGAGAGCTTCCAGTCGATTCTTGGCATAAAGAAACCGCTGTTTGAGGCGCCTTTCTGGATGAAGGGTGTCAATGCCGGAAGGAAACTCAATACGGTGATCTGGTCGCTCTTGACCGGAGCTGTGCTCTACGGCGTATTGCGCCTCCTTGTGCGCAAGCCGCTGGGCCGAGCGCTTCAACCCGTATTGGACGGAATCGACGAGGGCGATCTCGATGAAATTACATACCGGGCCATCGCTATCGGTTTCCCTATATTTACGCTGGGGGCTTTGATTTTTGCCATGATATGGGCCCAGGTGGCATGGGGAAGATTTTGGGGCTGGGATCCGAAGGAAGTATGGGCACTTGTGACTTGGCTGTTTTACAGCGCCTATCTCCATCTCCGGCTGGCGCGCGGATGGCAGGGACGCCGATCCGCATGGCTGGCCGTACTTGGATTTCTGATTGTCATGTTTACCCTGGTTGGCGTCAATCTGGTTATTGCCGGGCTCCATTCATACGCTGGAACGGACTAATTCTTGACCGGGATACCGAAAAAGCTATGCTCAGGGTAATCTTCTACTGTTATCGATGAAGGGGTTGTTGTGAAATGGCAGAGCATCTGAATAGAATTCTGGTGGTGGACGATGAGGAACGTATTCGTCGTCTGCTGAAAATGTATCTTGAGAAGGAAGGCTATGAAATCGACGAAGCAGAGGACGGAGAAATCGCGCTGCGCAAGGCGACCGCCGCCGATTACGGATTGATTCTGCTGGACGTTATGCTGCCCGGGATCGACGGCATCGAGGTCCTGACCCGGCTCAGAGACGTAAAGTCCACTCCGGTGCTCATGCTGACCGCCAAGGGCGAGGAGATCAACCGTGTGCAGGGCTTTGAAATGGGAGCCGACGATTACGTCGTCAAGCCGTTCAGCCCACGGGAGGTCATCTACCGGGTAAAGGCGATCTTGCGCCGATCCTCGGCGACCGCCTTCTTGTCGAAGGAGAGCAATTCCAGCAACAATATCGTATTTCCGCACCTCGTTATCGAGCATGACGCGCACCGCGTAACGGCCGGAGGCCAGGAGGTTAGCCTGACGCCGAAGGAGTACGAGTTGCTGCATTATCTGGCGGTGTCGCCGGATAAAGTGTTCTCGCGCGAGGAGCTGCTGAAGGATGTATGGAATTACGAATTTTTCGGGGATTTGCGCACGGTCGATACCCATGTGAAGCGTCTTCGCGAGAAGCTGAACAAGGTGTCGCCGGAATCCGCGGCGATGATTACGACGGTGTGGGGCGTAGGCTACAAGCTTGAGGTCCCGAAATAAAGTGAACTTCTGGAGAAGCCTTGTCGGCAAGCTGTGGGTGACGATTATCTGTCTCGTCGCTGTCGTGCTTATGACACTGGGGCTGTTCTTGCTGCCATACATTGACAGCAACTTTGCCAACTCCGGCGCAATCAAACGATTGTTCATGTATACGGCTTTGATCGGATTTTCCATGACGACCTTCTTTGCACTGTTTCTCTTCACGAAGATTACGCAGCCGATGCATAAGGTTATCGAGGCGGCGAACGCCATCCGGCGGGGAGAGTACGGCAAGCGGCTGAAGCTTGTCACAAGCGACGAAATCGGAGAACTGGCGACGTCCTTCAATCATATGGCGGCAGAGCTGGAGGGCACCATCCGGAGCTTGAATCATGAAAAAGGGCTTCTGTCCAGCGTGCTGCGCAGCATGAGCGATCCCGTGATCACATTCGACAACGAGGGGCGGATCGTGCTTACCAATCCCCACGGCCAGTCCCTGCTGGAGAGCTGGAACGATCTGAAATGGGAGCAGGAAGGCGAGGACGATTTCGAGTCCGCAAGCGGAGACACCCTGGGTGTTCCGCGTCCGCTGCGGCTGCTGTTCCGGCGCACGCTTCGGGAAGGCGGCGACCACAGCTCCAATGTGCATGTGCGCCAGGATGTATGGTCGGTGCATATGGCGCCGCTCTATTCGGATAATCAAATTCAGGGCACGGTGGCCGTGCTGCGCGATGTGACCGAAGAAGTAAGGCTTGAGAAAATGCGCCGCGACTTCTTGGCCAACGTCTCCCATGAAATCCGCACTCCGCTGTCCATGATGCAGGGATACAGCGAGGCGCTGCTGGATGGCATGGCTTCTTCGCCCGAGGAGAGCAGCGAGCTGGTTCAGGTCATTCACGACGAGGCGCTGCGGATGGGCCGGCTGGTGAAGGATCTGCTCGATTTGGCGCGGATGGACGCCGGGCATACGGATCTGCACAAGGCTCCGGTCAACATGACCGAACTGCTGGAGCGGATATACCGTAAATTCTCCGTGCGCGCCAAGGAGCGGGAAATCGAACTGAGCTGCGTCAGGAAGAGCAATGAGCTATGGCTTCATGACGCGGACGAGGATAAGCTGGAACAGGTGCTGACCAACCTGCTGGACAATGCTTTCCGTCATACCCCCGCCGGCAAAAAGATCGACATTGTGGCCGACTGGATTATCTATGCGAACCGGTCGGAGATCGAGGTCGAGGTCCGGGACGAAGGCGTGGGCATCCCTTCCGAGGATCTTCCTTTTATCTTCGAACGGTTCTACAAAGCGGATAAAGCCCGGGTTCGCGGGGAATCCGGAGGCACGGGACTCGGCTTGGCTATCGTCAAGAATATCGTCGAATCCCATGGCGGACATATCTCGGCTGCCAGCAAATTAGGGGAAGGAACCTGCTTTACGCTCCGTCTGCCTGTCGAAAAACAATAAATTTTAAACAATTCTTGATAGCGCCTCTTGTCCCGGAGGTGCTTTTTGTTGAATGGAGCCGATAAATCTTGTTCTTCGTGGAACAAAAACGGTGTAAATATAGGTATCCATATGACAGGGGGATTTCTATGAGAAAAGTAACAATCGCGGAACAATTCTTTCATTCTTCAGGAATTTTCCTGTTGTCAGGCATGCGTCTGGACGGAGCTGCGCGATGAGCCGTTATATTTTGTCGCTGGATCAGGGGACGACCAGTTCGCGAGCGATCCTGTTCGATGAACAGGCCGGAATGGTCAGTCAGGCTCAATATGAGCTTACCCAGTATTTTCCCCGCCCGGGCTGGGTGGAGCATGATCCGGAGCAGATATGGAATGTGCAGCTAAAGGCGGCAAGAGAGGCTGTTGCAAAGAGCGGCATCCATCCCTCGCAAATTGCGGCAATCGGCATTACGAACCAGCGCGAGACGGCGCTTGTCTGGGAGAAGGCAACCGCCAGGCCGGTATATCCGGCTATTGTGTGGCAGGACCGGCGGACCGCAGAGATGTGCGAGGAGCTGAAGCGGAGGGGACTTGAGCGGGATATCGGGGAGAAGACGGGCCTTGTGGCCGACGCTTATTTCTCGGCGACGAAGCTTGCCTGGATACTAGAGCATGTGGAAGGCGCGCGGGAGAGAGCCGAGCGTGGCGAACTGCTGGCCGGGACAATTGACAGCTGGCTGATCTGGAAGCTCACCGGCGGCACTGTGCACGCCACGGACGTTACCAACGCGTCCCGGACGATGCTGTTCGATCTGCACCGGAGAGTATGGGACGGGAAGCTGTTGGCCGAGCTGAACCTTCCGGAGAGTATGCTGCCCGAGGTGCGGATGTCGGGCGGGTCCTTCGGTACGGCGCTCAGGCAGTGGCTCGGAGCGGAAATTCCGATTGCCTCCGTGCTGGGGGACCAGCAGGCGGCGCTCTTTGGACACACCTGCCTCGAAGCCGGGAGCGCCAAAAATACGTACGGCACCGGCTGCTTCATCTTGATGAACACGGGAAGCGAACCGGTAGCCTCGCGGCACGGGCTGCTGACGACGGTAGCCTGGGGAATAGGTGATGAGCTGTATTACGCGATTGAGGGCAGTGTGTTCGTTGCGGGGGCGGCGGTGCAGTGGCTGGAGGAGGGCCTCGGCCTGATTGAAAGTCCGGGCCAATCCGAGCAGAAGGCGCGGGAGGTTGAAGACAGCGGGGGTGTTGTCGTCGTGCCTGCGTTCACCGGACTCGGCGCGCCGTATTGGGATATGTATGCCCGGGGCGCGGTCTTCGGCTTAACGCGCGGAACGACTTCCGCCCACCTCGTACGCGCCACGCTGGAGTCGCTTGCTTTCCAGTCAAGGGATGTAATCGGCGCCATGGAAAAGGACGCCGGCATGCCGCTTGCCGAGCTGCGGGTGGACGGCGGAGCTGTGCGCAACGACCTGCTGATGCAGTTCCAGGCCGATATTCTGGGCAGGGAAGTGACGCGCACGACCTACGCGGAAACAACGGCGCTGGGAGCGGCTCTGCTGGCGGGCCTTATCGCAGGGTTCTGGAGCCGCGATGAGCTGCGGCATTTCAACAAGGCGGAGAAGACCTTTACTCCCGCCATGCCGGAGGAGGAAAGGGAGAATCGTTACCGTATTTGGCAGGATGCCGTCTTGCGGACTATGGGGTGGGATCAGCATGAACGACCGCGCGGGGAACCCCGGCACTTTCAATAGAAGCGGGCTTACACTAAAAAAGAAGCGGACCATGATCCTTCAAGAGAGGAGCGGTCCGCTTTCTTGTGCCCGGTAGAGAGAGACAATGGCAGAGGCCGTATGCTCAACCTCCCGTCCAAGCTCAGGCGGCTCCGTTACCAGTACATCCGCTCCAAAAGACAGTATGATGCGGACCGAGCTGGTTCTGGACGCCTTCCATACGGATGAAGCGCACTGGCGGGTAGTCGAAGAGCTGCAACCGAATCGCCCCGTTATATCGGGCGGGCCGTGTGCGCATTGGCAGCCGATCCGGACATTATGAACAGGTCGGGCGTGCCGCAGCAGACAGGGTGCTTGGCCAAGCAATACGGCTTTACCGATATTGATGGCCGGGTCGTACCGGCATTTCTCATATCCGGATGACGAAAGCGCCGGCTGCCCATTTACAAGGCAGCCGGAGCTTATTATGTCCGTACTATGGATATTACTGTCCGTACTATGGATATTACTGCAATACGACTTCTTTGGCGGTGTTGATCTCCGGCAGGGCGGCCAGCTGCGTCAGCACATCCTCCGGAACTTCCTTGTCCACGGTCAGCAGCATAACGGCTTCGCCACCGACAACGATACGTCCCACCTGCATCGATGCAATGTTGACATCGTTCTGGCCGAGCAGCGTACCCACTTTGCCGATGATACCCGGCTTATCGTTATGGGAGATCAGGATTTGATTGCCTTCCGGAGCGATGTCAACCGGGAATTTGCCGAGCTGTACGATGCGCTCTCCATACCCTTGCAGCAGCGTTCCGGCAACGATGCGCTCCTCGCCTCCCTCGGCAACAAGCTTCACAGTGATCAGGTTAGTGAAGCCCTGGGTCTTCGTTGCTTTGGTTACGACCACATTTACTTCGCGGCTCTTGGCCAGATGCGAGGCATTTACGATGTTGACGTCGCCGCCGAAGTGGCGGGTCAGCACGCCCTTCACAATGTAGCGGTTCAGCGGCTGGGTGTCGACATCGGAGAGGTCGCCGGCAAATTCCACATGAATTTCCTTGATGGCGCCATTCGTAATCTGCGAAGCGAAGCTGCCGAGCTTCTCGCCCAGATTGAAGTAAGGCTGCAGCTTGTTCATGACGCTCGGCGCGACCGGAGGGATGTTAACCGCATTGATGAACGGCTCGTTCCGCAAAATATGCAGCACCTGCTCGGACACGTCGATCGCCACATTCTCCTGCGCTTCCACGGTGGATGCGCCAAGATGCGGAGTGACGATAATTTTCGGATGCGACAGGAAAGGATGATCCGCTTGCGGCGGTTCCTTCTCGAATACGTCGAAGGCTGCTCCGGCTACGATACCTGCATCAATGGCTTCCACCAGCGCCATTTCGTCAATAACGCCGCCGCGCGCGCAGTTGACAATGCGCATGCCTTTCTTCATGGCTTCGAATTGAGGGCGGGAAATCATATGCCGCGTTTGCGGAGTAAGCGGTGTGTGAACCGTAATGAAGTCCGCGCCTTGTACGATGTCATCGACGGAAGCCAGCGTGACTTCCAGCTTCTCTGCCCGGTCGGCCGTCAGAAACGGGTCATAAGCCAGGATGTTCATGCCGAATGCCTTGGCACGCTTTGCAACCTCGCTGCCGATGCGGCCCATGCCGAGAACGCCAAGCGTTTTGCTGCGCAGTTCAACGCCGAGGAACGATTTTTTGTCCCAAACGCCGGTGGTTGTCTTCGCATAGGCTTGCGGAATATGACGGGCCAGAGCCATCATCATCGCAAAGGCATGCTCACAGGTAGTAATGGTGTTGCCGTCCGGAGCGTTAATGACGACAACTCCACGCTTCGTGGCGGCTTCCAGATTGATGTTGTCCACGCCGACGCCGGCGCGTCCGATGACTTTCAGATTGGACCCCGCTTCGATAATTTTGTCGGTAACCGTAGTTTGGGAGCGTACGAGCAGACCGTCGTATTCGCCGATAATGGCAATAAGCTCATCCTCGCTGAGTCCGGTTTTTTTGTCTACCGTTACGTCGCTTGCTTCCGTCAGCTGCTGGATGCCCAGATCGCTGATCGGGTCCGATACCAAAATTTTAAACATGATTACTTTTTCCTCCTTAGATGTGTGAACATTTATATTTTTTGAGGAGGCCTATTGAGGCACTCCGGATTACCTGAAACAGCTTTTCCATAGAAGAAAGCGATCATACCGCATTTCCAAGGCAAGCATCAACGCGGTGCCGCAGCAGAGAAAAGGTCTGAAACAGGGTGTGAAGCATCCAATCTTCCCCCGGGCGGGCGCAGCAAAAGCAGGCAATCAGCAAAAAAACTCCCGACCCCATACTGCTTCCGCAGTAAGGGACGAGAGTTGTCGTGGTACCACCCTAATTCACCGCGTCCTTTACAGACACAGCCTCATTATCCTGTAAACAGGATCACTGGTAACGGAGATGATCCGATTGTGCCTACTATTAGTTCAACACAATAACTCAGGAGCGCTAAAGCACACTGTCCGCCACCGGCTTGCACCACCCGCCGGTTCTCTGAAGACCTTCAGTAGCTTTGTTCCATCATCGGTTTGGCTTGATCCATTTTTCATAAAGAAATGTAACATGGCTATGCCAGATGTGTCAATAGGATTTTGCCGAATGATTGTGGTATGATGCTGTTGCCAGGTATCAGTCGTGGAAGAACGGAAGCTGCGGCACCGTTTCCTTGCTGTAATACTGCTGGCGCCATTTGGAGAATTCCTGGTCTCCCAGCGCGCCGGTCGATACAAGCAAGGAGGTCGCGCTTTGGATGTCCTTGAGCTTCAGGGACGACGCAGTGCCGGAATGAATCAGATTATCCAGCTTGGCCGTTACATCCTGCGGTTCGTAATCCTCGAAAATTCTGCGGTTCAGCAGGATTTCCGCGATAGCGGCGTTCTTGAGCAGCAGCGGCATTTTGCTCCACTCCGCAAGCGGGATCGTCTTCAGGTCGCCCGTTTCGGAAGGAATGGAGGAATTCTTCTGGGAGCCCCATTTGAGCATGGAGGCATAATAGTTGCTCTGGGCCAATAGTCCGTACTTGACTGCGCCGGCTGCCAGTTCCCCGTCTTTCAGCGCCTGTGCCGCCTGCGCCCGCGAGGAGTCCGAGGATGCCTGATCGGCAGCTTCGGCGAACAGACGAAGGCTCTTCAGAATATTAAGCTGCCCCTCCTTCAGCAGGGGGGAATCGTCGAAGATAGACGACTGGGGCACTTGCGAGTAAGCGCCGTCCGCGAGTGTGCGGAGATTCTTGAGCAGCTTCCGGCTGTCCTCGCCTCCTCCCCGAACCAGCAGGTCAACCTGCTCGTTCCAGTTGCGCTTGAATTCCCGGTAGGGAGAAAATACGTTATGATAGAACGTAACGAGATCCGTCTGGCGGTAATAGGCGAAGGATTCGGTCGATTGCCCCCCGGCGTTCAATTTCTCATATTTGGCCTCGACCTTGTCAGCGCCGACCTTCACTCCGGTAAAGAAGACGGCAAAGGCGGAGATCAGGCAGAACAAGAATCCAAGGGTGTACAGCAGGGGCTTGCTGGATTTGCGGTGCTTCATGAATAACGGCTCCTTTTTCTGTAGGGATGAAATGGGTTATAGTTGTCAGGATATCTAAATATTTAAGAACAGGCAGGGTATTAATGAAAAAGTTTAAATTTGGCGACATTAAGGTGAGAAAAGCTACTCCGGAGCAGTTAACCGACCGACTGCTTTTAGTTAATCTTTATTTCACGCAAGGTCTTACCCTTATTATCGGTTTGGTCTGGATATTATTGCAGAAAAGAAATCCTTTTCATGTACTGAATTTTCCCGAAAGCGGACATTTTGCAGCTTGGGGACTAGGTCTCGCGGTCATTATGCTCGTGGTTGACTTCGTGTTAACCTATATTGTCCCCGTAGAAACGATGGATGACGGCGGGATCAACGAGCTGTTGTTCCGCAATCGGCCGGTTTGGCACATCGCGCTGATCGCCGCCATCGTGTCCATCTGTGAAGAGCTGCTGTTTCGAGGCGCTGTGCAGTACGCCTTCGGGCCGTATTGGACAAGCATTCTGTTTGCAGTTATCCATGTGCGTTACTTGAGGCACTGGATTCCGACGGGCTGGGTATTTGCCAGCAGTTACGGTCTCGGGCTTATTTATATCCATTCCGGCACGATCTGGGCGCCTATTTTATGTCATTTCATCATCGACCTGTTCTCAGGGCTGGTGATTCGCTACAGGAGGGAGTCATGAGTGATGAGCTCAGCCGGGTGAAGTCCCGCCAGAACAAAAGAAACCGCGAGAATGCGTCCGGCGCCAAGGCAAGCAGGCCGCGCAAAGCGGAAGCTTCGTCGCCAAGAACAAAAGAAGCATCCTCCCAGACCCTGTCCCGGTCGCGCAGAAAGAACGCTGATCGCGGCAAGTCCAAAGCGGCGCAGAGAAAAACCGGAACCGGACGGGGAGGGAGGAGGGCGGACCGGCCCAAGCCGGGGGAAGGAGAACAATCCCCCCCGTCTCGCTCAGCCGCCCACCGCTCGGAGCGGATCAGGCTCAGCAAGCTGTTTGTTAATTCGCTGAATGTTCTGTTCATGCTGCTGCTGATCTTTCTGCTGTGGTGGGGAATCAAGGGCGCTCCGCCGCTTCAGACGCTGTGGTAGCGGGCTGGGTCGCTTCGCTCGTCGCTGCGGGAGCGGCAGCGATTGGCGCAGCCATGCTGGCTGAAGCCTTCCGGAACCGGCTTGTCAGGACGGACATCGAGCTGGAAGCCCTTCCCCGGGCGTTTGACGGTTACCGGATTCTGCTCGTCACCGATATCCACAGGCGAATCCTGCCTCGGAAGAGGCTTGCCGGTTTAAAGGGAACAATAGATCTTGTGCTGGCGGGCGGCGATATGATTGAGAAGAACTGCCCGCTGCAGCGTCTCCACGACAATATGGCGCTCCTCGCGTCGATCGGGCCTGTCTATGCCGTGCACGGCAACCATGACTATAAGGCGGGCATAGCCAAGGTGGACCGCATCCTTGAGCTGAACGGAGTCCGGCTGCTGACGGATGAGAATATTTCGCTTGAACGGGACGGAGCGGCGCTGTGGCTTACCGGCGTGAATCATCCGAGAACAGGCGGCAGGAATGGATATGCTCCCCTGCCGAATTTGCCTGCGGGAGCCGAGAAGGCCTGCCGGATTATACTTGTGCATGATCCGATGTGGCTAATGCGCCGGCCGACCGTTCCGGCCGATCTTGTCCTGTCGGGCCACACCCACGGAGGGCAGATCGTTCTGCCCATCCTTGGGCTCAGGCATGTCGAAGCCTTCTACCGCGCCTATTCGGCGGGAATGTACCGATGGCCTAAAGGAGACGGTACGGATCAGGAGGCCAAGCTGCTGATCAGCCGGGGATTCGGCACCGCCCATCTGCCGCTGCGCTTCCGCAGTCCCGCCGAGCTGAATATCCTTACGCTGCGCCTGTCGCAATCCGGCTTATCAAAGTAGGGAAGGCTTAATTCGCAGCTCGCCAAGACCGGCGTTCATGCAATGGACACCTTCGTAAAAAGGCCCCGCTCATCATCCGCCGGATGGGTCGGGGCCTTTTTACCACTAACTCCGCTTTACCGCATTTTCGGTTCAATGCTCCGCGGATCGACAAATCCGTAGCCCTTGCTCTCCAGCGTGGTCAGCAGCTTATCCAGCGCTTCGGTTGTCCACGGCAGTTCATGCATCAGGATATTGCTGCCGGAATGAAGCTGGCCGGTGACGTTTTGAATCAGCTTTTCCGTCTTGCCCGCGTCTTCCTCGTTCATGGTCCAGTCCAGAGAGCCGTTCGACCAGGTCATATACAGCATACCGTTCTCCGCGGCGATCCTCTTGCCGACATCCCCGCCAGCCCCGTGGGGAGGACGGAAGAACACCGGCGTGTCCCCGGTTATTTCCTTTACGATTCTTTGCACATCCTCGATCTGCTTCTTGACGGCGGTATACGGCTTATCCTTGAGGACGATATGATCCCAGCTGTGGTTGCCGATGATGCCCCCGCGTTCCTGAATCAGCTTCAGCAGCTCCGGATGTTCCTTGATGCGGTACCCGTTGACGAAAAAGATCGCTTTGGCCCGGTGTCTGTCCAGCGTGTCGAAGATGGAATTGATGAGCTTCGCTTCCTTCGGTCCGTCGTCGAACGTCAGCAGGACGATCCTTTTGTTCGTGCTTTCCTCATTGGGCTTGATGTCATAATTCTTGTTCATGTGGTACAGAAACGGCACTTTCACGTCCGTTCCGCTTCCGTCCCGCTCTCCGGAATCCGCGCTGCCCCCAGCCGGCGAAGCGGAAGCTGCCGGCCGCGCAGAGGCGTTCCCGCTGCCGACAGCGGGAGCGGAGGCCAGTGCGGAGGGACCGGCTGTGGGAGCTGCGGTCACGGCAGCCGGAGATGAAGCCTTCGCGCTGTGCGCCGCAGGCGCCGCTTCGCCGCCTTGAGCGCCGTTCTCGGCGCTGCTGCACGAGGTCAGCAGAAAGGCGGCAAGCAGCAGCGCTGCTGCTGTCTGTTTACCCACTTATTTCAACTCGCTTTCCTGTGATTAAGCTGTATGACGCTTGGATCTTCTGCGAACACTAGAGACGATTTTATCATACAAGGAGGTATTAAATGTGAAGACTTCGTCATTTTTTTTCGGAGTGATGCTGGGCGCCACCGCGAGCATGCTCATGTCCAAGAAGCGGAATATGTTCATTCCCTTGATGGGACAGTCCGGGGCCGCCGAAAAAGCCAAAAATAAAATCATGGACATGGCGACCACAGGCTTCGGCAGCACTTCCGCAATCCAGCAGGGAGCGAAACCGGAAAGCTCCGGACCGGAGGGGCTCAAGGCAGATACGTCAGCCCGCTCCAAGGAATCCAACCTGAGCATGCTTAAGGATTTTATCCGCAGCAATCCGGATGTCAAACGCGACGTGGAGAAGATTCTCAAAGAAACCCATACAGCCATACCGGGTCTGTAACCGCAAATTGCCGTCAGAATCATTTTGGAGATTCCCCATCGCCAAAATGGTTCTTTTTTTTGAGCGGCCTGTCAATCACGGCATTATGAGGCAAGTTACAGCGCCCGGCTGATTATTTTAATATTTTTGAAAATGTGGGGAGTCTGGCCTATAATATATTTACGTGCATTTGTCGCGCCAAAATGGTAACATACATACATATCAATCATGATATTGACTATTTTTGGCTCATTACTCTGGACTCATCATACACTATAATGAATATGAGCTTTCAAAAGGAGGATCCTGTCATGAGAATAGAGCGTTTAAGTCAAGATAAGATACGGATTTTCCTCACTTTTGACGACCTGAGCGAGCGGGGAATCCAGAAAGAAGACATGTGGCAGGAAGTCCCCAAAGTTCATGACCTGTTTACGGAAATGATGGACCAGGCATATACTGAACTCGGATTTGACGCAACCGGTCCACTTGCCGTGGAAGTGTTCGCTCTGCCCGCACAAGGCATGGTCGTCATCGTTACCCGGGGCAAATACGATCATCAGTACGGCGCGCCGGGGGAAGAAGAATTGCCCGATGAAATTTACGAAATGGAAGTTACCCTTGAACAAGCGGACTCCATTGTCTACGCTTTCCGCGATTTCGAAGTCGTGGTTGAAGCGGCGCATGTACTCATTGGCAATATTACTTCCGCTGGCAAGTTGTACTCTTATCAGGATAAATGGTACTTCTATTTCGATCCGAAGGAATTCGAGGAACCCGCGTTGTCGGCCCTTGTGGCTGTGCTTGCCGAATTCGGAGATTCGTCTTCGGTGACCGAGGCGGTGCTGGATGAATACGGCAAGACGGTTATGGCGGAGAACGCCGTTCAGCAACTTTGCGCCTTTTTCAAACGCCAGGAATAATGAGGAAGGGGTGGATCTTCGGTGGCCCTTTGCCTGTTCTTGCGACAACGCCGGCTGGTCCTGCCTGTTACACAGGGATAGGCCGGCTATTCTTTTATTTTCCGAAGCGGGGAGGTACATTCGGTGCTTTTGTTATCGGTGGTTTCGTCGGCAGTGGCACCGGGACTTGCTCTGCTGATTTATTTTTACCTGAAGGACAAGTACGATCAAGAGCCGCTTCATATGGTGCTCAAGGTTTTTGTGCTCGGCCTGCTGATTGTCTTTCCGGTCATGATTATTCAGAGAGGCTTGACGCTTGGGCTGGAAACGGGGCCTTACACGGACTCATTCCTGATTTCCGCCGGAGTCGAAGAGTGCCTGAAATGGTTCGTGATGTATCACATTATCTACAATCATACCGAATTTGACGAGCCGTATGACGGCATACTTTATGCTGTGGCGATTTCGCTTGGTTTTGCGACGATTGAGAATGTGATGTACGCCTGGTACAGCCACGCTTCGCTTGGCTCCATGTTTCTCCGGGCGCTTCTTCCGGTGTCGGGGCACGCCATGTTCGGCGTTGTGATGGGATACCATCTCGGCAGAGCCAAATTCTCGAACGGGGTCAAAAGGCGCGGCATTCTGGCCGTTTCGCTTCTCCTTCCCTGGATATGGCACGGAATCTACGACTTCATTCTGAACACAACGGCGAACTATTGGATTTGGTATATCGTTCCGTTAATGGCCTTCCTGTGGTATGGGGGCATGATCAAGGTCGCGAGGGCCAATAACCTGTCGCCTTTTCGCTTGCTGAAACGGGAGGAAGAGGTTAATCTGTAGCGCGGATGGACACAATGTTACCGGGAATAGCTCCTGTAGAGGAATACCGCCCGGAAGCGAGGTGTCTTTTTTGCGTGTAAAGGTTCGGATCGTATGCAAGCAGTGCGGCGAAAGCTATATTCTGCGCGGAATAAAATATCATGGCATTGTCCAGACGGGCTTTAAGCAGTGTCTGTGCAATTGCACCGAAGGATTTCTGATTGAAGAGCAGGCCTGACAGGGCGTCTGCTCTTTTTTGCATTTTGCCGGAACCGTTTGGCACGATCAATTCTGCCTCTGCCGGTGCATAAGACCTCTTTGTTTATGTCAAACTAACGGCAATAAGCTACAAGAAGGGAGTCTTCCAGCCATATGTACAGAAGATTGAGTGCCGTATTGTTCCCGTTGACCGCGCTTTTGCTCATCGGCGCGCTTGTATGGGGTTATCAGGAGAATCAGGAGAAAAACGCGGTGCTGCTGAAGGCCGAGAACCAATACCAGCGGTCCTTCCATGATTTGTCCTATCACATGGAGCGGCTGCATGGCGAACTTGGCAATGTGCTTGCCGTCAGCTCCACTTCCGATGGAATGCACCGTAAATTTCTTACGAATGTGTGGCGGCTTACCAGCGAGGCGCAGAACGAGATTAATCAGCTTCCGCTGACCCTGCTGCCTTTCAGCAAGACGGAGGAGTTTCTCTCCAAGATTTCCAGCTTCTCTTATAAAGCGGCGGTGCGCGACTATACTGACAAACCGTTGACTGACGGCGAAATGAAGAACCTGACGGCTTTGTATAAAAGCTCCGGCGAAATTTCCAAGGACCTTCAGGAGGTGCAGAACAAGGTTATTTCGAACCACCTCCGGTGGATGGACGTTGAATCGGCTCTGGCTACGGAGAAGAAAGCCGAGGACAATACGATTATCGACGGCTTCAAAACGGTGGACAAAAGGGTGAGCGCGTATCCGGAGCTCGATTGGGGGCCATCGGTGGCCAGCGTCTATGACAAACGTTCGGTCAAAAAGCTGGACGGTCCGCCCGTCTCTGTGGATGATATCCGCCGCAAGGCGCTGAAATACGCGGATGCCGGCAGCGGGGCCAAGGTGCAGGTTACCGAGAACGGAAAAGGAACGGAATGGCCAACCTACACAGCGACGGTAAGCGGAGCGAAAGAAACGATAAGCATGGATTTTACAACCAGAGGCGGGCTGCTGATTTCTTACAATAATAACCGCGAGATTGGAGCCCCCCGGGTATCGATGGATGATGCGGCCGCCAAGGCCGGCGAATTCCTGAAACGCAAGGGATACTCGGACATGACGCCCGTCAGCGCCGACCGTTACGGCAATATGGCCAATTTCACATTTGTGACCAAGCAGGACGGAGTGCTTATCTATCCCGAAAAAATAACGGTCCGCTCTGGGCTCGACACCGGCGATACCACCGGTTTTCAGTCCAGCGACTATGTCAATGAGCACCAGGAGAAGCGCAAAATCGCCAAGCCCAAGATGAGTCTTGCCGAAGCCCGGAAGAAGCTGAACCCGGATTTAAAGGAGCTGTACAACCGTCCTGCCTTGATTGAGAACGATGACGGCGAACAGGTGCTTACCTACGAATTCGGCGGCCGGATCAACGGCTCTAAGTATCGTATTTATCTGAATGCGGACTCCGGCATGGAAGAAGCGGTCGAGGAGATCCGAACCGCATCCGGCGCCCAGCAACAATTATAACGCCCACAGGTTTCTTAAGGAGCAAACAAGAAGGCTGTCCGCTTGCGGATGGCCTCTTAGCCTGATTACGGGCAGGGCCCTGTTCTCCCTGAAAAGGATTTGCACCGGAGCGTCTTGCAATTTTTTCTCACCCAGCCGCTGCAACCCATGGTATAATCGGCTTTAGAATATCTTACTAATTTCATTGGCGGTGACATGCTTGTATCCCAAAATCAACGACAATCTGTTCATCCAGGAAGCCTCCAGCGACGCCTCCGAAACGGAAGTTGAATACCGATCCAGAATAGCGGAAGTGGAAGACGAGGCGTTTCTGATTGAAATTCCGATGCAGGAAAGCAACGGACGGTTGAAGAAACTGCATATCGGGGATGAACTGTCGGTTTATTTTATGACCGAGGGCGGAATCAAAAATTATTTTTACACGCATGTGCTCGGTTTCAAGGAAGACGTTATCCGAATGGTCCGGGTGCACAAGCCCGCGAAGGATGAGATTCTGAAAATTCAAAGACGGAGCTTCCTGCGCGTCAGCGCGGAGCTTGAACTGGCGGCCAGAACGGCAGCGGGCATTCGCTTCCTCGTTCGCACCGAAGATATCAGCGGCGGCGGAACTTCGTTCATGACGGATATAAGCGTGCCGCTCGAAATGGGCGACCATCTGCAGTGCTGGATTCTTCTCCCTTACCGTAACGGCTCCAGCGAGCATGCTCAATTTGAGGCTGAGGTTGTGCGGATGAAGAAACTGGAGAACGGGCGAAGTCTGGCCATGCTCAAATTTGTGAACATCCTGGACGGCGAACGCCAGAAAATTATTCGCTACTGTTTCGAGCGGCAGTTTGATTTCCGCAACCGTTAGCGCGAGTCCGGTATACACCGGAATTTGCCGCCAATCCCCGATTTATTCTCTATATTTTGAGTCTATGCGATTTTGCACTGCTGTACAAACTGTGATATAATTTTATAAGTCGCAGGCAATGCCTGCTTTTTTCTTGAAGATATCAGAAAGTATGAATTTATGTTCGTGCTTTCCGGTATGTCAAGTGGAACTACCGCCAAGCGCGGCCTTGGCCTTATTTTGAGGAGGAATGCCCCTTTGGTTAGGCAGGGGACACATATCGCTGACAAAATCAACGTCGCTATCGACGGACCTGCCGGGGCAGGCAAGAGCACAGTAGCCCGCATGGTTGCACACAAGCTTTCTTACATTTATGTCGATACGGGAGCAATGTACCGGGCGGTGACCTGGTATATGATCCGTAAAGATATTGTGCCGGAAGATCACGATAACGTGCTTCAAACAGTGCGAAACATGGTGATTGAATTAATACCCGGAGAAAATGTGCAGAAAGTGATCATCAACGGGGAAGATGCGACTCCCCATATCCGCAGTCTTCAGGTCAGCGGCATGGTATCGCAGTATGCCAAGATCGAATCCATTCGAACGAGACTGAGTCAGCTTCAGCGAGAGATGGCGATTGGCAAAGGAGTCGTAATGGACGGCCGCGATATCGGCACAACCGTACTGCCGGATGCCGAAGTGAAGATTTTCATGACGGCAAGCGTGGAAGAGCGGGCTCTTCGCCGCTACAAGGAACTGAAGGACACTGAAGAGGTGAGCCTGAAGCAGCTTGAACACGATATCGCGCAGCGAGACCTCCTTGACCAGAGTCGGGAAATTTCGCCGCTGCGGCGCGCCGATGACAGCATTCTGCTTGATACGACGTCGATGAATATCGTACAGGTTGTGGAGACCATCGTGTCCCACTGCAGATCTTATGTTCGCGGGGAGAGAAATCATTAATGATTTATGTCATTTGCCGGGGATTGCTTCGCTTGATTTATTCCGTTCTGTTTCCGCTAAAGACGGTGGGAATTGAAAATATTCCGAATGAGGGCGGAGTGCTGCTATGCGGCAACCATACCAGCAATCTTGATCCCTTTACCATGGGAATCAAGCTGGAACGCAAAGTGAATTACATGGCCAAGGCTGAGCTGTTTAAGGTTCCTGTTCTCGGTCCTCTGATCAAGAGGGTGGGCGCTTTTCCGGTTAAACGCGGAGGCGTGAGCAAGGAATCCATTAAAACAGCGCTTCATTTACTCCGAAGCGGGCAGGTAATGGGCATTTTTCCGGAAGGAACACGGAACAGCGATGTCGGCATCGCCAAGAAAGGAGCGGCAACCTTCGCCCTCCGCAGCGGCGCGGCAGTCGTTCCGGCGGCGATAATCGGCCCATATAAGCCTTTTCGCCGGATGGTCGTCGTTTACGGCGCTCCGATTGATCTGAGCGAGTACGCCGCAGGCGGCAGCGATTCGGCTGAAGCGGTTACCGATCTCATTATGTCAAGAATTCGGGAGATGCTGGCAACCGGCAAGCCAAGCGGGAAATGAGCAAGCGGCGGGAACCGGATGAACTCCCGGGCCTGAAAGCGGCATAGCCGTTATTTTTTGGAACATAATAGGAAAGTAACATTACAGCGGGGCATTCGTTAAATAGGTATGTTTTGAACCCTGCTCTAGCGCGGGTTTAAATAAATGGGGTTTTGAATCGAGGAGGGTAATCACATGTCTGAAGAAATAAGAAATCAGGAAGCTGCGGAGAATAACGAATCCGTGGAGGCGGTAGATTCCGCTACTAACAACCAAGAGGAAATTGCAAACCAGGATGAACTGGAACAAATCATTTCCTTGAAAAAAGGCGACACCGTGAAAGGAACGATCGTCAAAATCGAAGATAACCAAGCTTATGTGAGCATTGGATATAAATATGACGGCGTTATTCCGATTCGCGAACTGTCTTCCGTTCAACTCGACAATGCCGCTTCGGCTGTTGAAGTCGGACAAGAAGTGGAGTGCAAGGTGGTCAGCATCAATGACAACAAGGAAAGCCTCGTTCTTTCCAAACGCGCTGTGGACAGCGAGAAATCCTGGGATGATCTGGAGAAATACTATAATTCCCAGGAATCGTTCGAAGTCACCGTGGCCGACGTTGTCAAAGGCGGTCTGGTTGCCGATGTGGGCGCCCGCGGATTTATCCCCGCTTCCATGGTTGAGCGTCATTTCGTTGAAGATTTCAGCGATTACAAAGGCCGCACGCTGCGCGTGAAAGTGAAAGAGCTTGACCGTGAGAACGGCAAGGTTATTCTTTCCGCCAAGGAAGTGCTCGAAGAGGAATTCGAAGCCAACAAACAAAGAATTATGTCCGAGCTTTCCGAAGGTCAAATCATCGAAGGTACGGTACAACGTCTGACTCAATTCGGCGCGTTCGTCGATGTAGGCGGCGTTGATGGACTTGTTCACGTCTCCGAAATCGCCTGGAGCCATGTTGACAAGCCTTCCGATGTCATCTCCGAGGGTGAGAAAGTTCGGGTGAAAGTGCTGAAGGTTGATCCGGAAAAAGGCAAAATCAGCCTGAGCATCAAAGCTGCATTGCCTGGTCCTTGGGATACCGCTGCCGACAAGATCCATATTGGCGATGTGGTAACAGGCGAAGTGAAACGCCTTGTCAACTTCGGCGCGTTCGTTGAGCTGTTCCCGGGCGTAGAGGGCCTTGTTCATATCTCGCAAATTTCCCACAAGCATATCGGCACACCGCATGAGGTGCTGAAGGAAGGGCAAGAGGTTCAGGTTAAAGTTCTGGATTTCAACCCGTCCGAGAAGCGTGTATCCTTAAGCATCAAGGAAACGGAAGAAGCTCCGGCTCCTAGTGCCAAACCGGAAAGAAACAGAGACCGGGCGCCTAAAGAAGTCCTTGACAACCCTAATGTTTCGCTTAGCAATCAAGGGCTCAGCTTTACGCTGGCTGAACGTTTCGGCGACAAGCTGGACAAATTCAAGGGCAAATAATTCCCTTCTTGAGATATAAGACTGAATAAGCTGAGCGCTTATTTATGGCTTATATTTTATAAGAACCGGCTGGCGGCTCTTATAATCCGACATAATGGGTATACTTATCGGCGAACCCTTTACTAAGAGGGTTCGCCGATTGTGTTTTCAGGCGTTAGCCAAGCGAGGGCTTTTTTGCTATGATGGGAAACGTAAGGCAGACAGGAGGAATGAAACATGGCAAGACCCGTTGTGGCCATTGTAGGAAGGCCCAATGTTGGGAAGTCTACAATTTTTAACCGGCTGATCGGTGATCGGCTGGCTATTGTGGAGGATAAACCCGGAATTACCCGTGACCGGATATACGGCGTATCGGAATGGAACGGCAAGGCGTTCAGTGTGATTGATACGGGGGGTATCGAAATCGATGGCGAGGATACGATTCTGAAGTCTATCCGTGTTCAGGCGGAGCTGGCGATCGAGGAAGCGGATCTGATCGTGTTCATGTGTGAAGCGAAGAGCGGACTGACAAATGCGGATGAAGAAGTCGCCCAGCTGCTGTTCCGGTCAGGCAAGCCGGTCGTGCTCGCAATCAACAAGGTGGACAATATGAAGCGGGCTGAAGATATCTATGAATTCTACAGCCTGGGCTTCGGAGATCCGATTGGCATCTCCGGCAGCCACGGCACCGGAATCGGCGATCTGCTGGATGAGGTTACAGAGCGGCTTCCGGAGCCGCTGGATGAAGAATACGACGAGGATGTAATCCGCGTCGCGCTGATCGGGCGCCCGAATGTGGGCAAATCGTCTCTGGTCAACGCAATTCTCGGCGAGGAGCGCGTTATTGTAAGCGATGTGGCGGGAACGACCCGCGATGCAATAGATACGCCGTTTGAGCGTGACGGCCAGCGCTATGTGCTGATCGATACCGCCGGTATGCGCAAGCGCGGCAAAGTGTATGAAACGACCGAGAAATACAGCGTCATGCGCGCCATGCGGGCCATTGAACGGGCGGATGTCGTTCTCGTCGTAATTAACGGCGAAGAAGGCATTATCGACCAGGATAAGCATATCGCCGGTTATGCGCATGATGCCGGCAAGGCGTCGATGTTCGTAGTCAACAAGTGGGATGCCGTCGAGAAGGACGACAAGACGATGCAGCATTTCGAGAACAAGATCCGCGACCATTTCCTGTTTATGACCTATGCGCCGGTCGTCTTTCTGTCCGCGCTGACGAAGCAGCGCCTGCATAAGCTGCTTCCGGTTGTGCAGCATGTCGCGCAGCAGCATTCCCTGCGCATTGCCACACATCTGCTTAACGATGTCGTCTCGGATGCGGTTGCGATCAATCCGCCTCCAACCGATAAGGGACGCCGTCTGCGAATCAACTATGTAACCCAGGTGGCCGTGAAGCCGCCGACGATTGTCGTATTCGTCAACGACCCTTCGCTGATGCACTTCTCCTATGAACGTTACCTGGAGAATAAAATCCGCGGTGCGTTTGATTTTGAAGGAACGCCGATCCGAATCTTTACACGGCGAAAATCCGACGATGAATAGGAGAGAAAAAGCGTGGCGTTTGAAATTGCAGCAATTGTGATCAGTTATTTGCTTGGCTCCGTCAGCTTTAGCGTGCTTCTGGCCAGGCTGATTCGGGGGATTGATATCCGCCAGTACGGCAGCGGCAACGCCGGAGCGACCAATACACTGCGGGTCCTGGGAACAGGACCGGCTATACTGGTGCTGCTCTTGGATGTGCTAAAAGGTATTGCCGCCGTCTGGCTCGGAGTATGGGCGGACGAATGGGGGGGCTGGGTCTCTGCGGCCTGCGGCATTGCGGCGATCATCGGGCACAACTGGCCGCTTTACTTCCATTTCAAAGGCGGGAAAGGCATCGCAACCACGATTGGCGTAATGGCGACATTGGCTTTTCTGCCTGCGCTGTACGCCGGTATTATCGCCATACTTTCTATCTTTGCAACCCGTTACGTCTCGCTCGGCTCGCTTCTGTTCGTATCATTGACACCGGTGTTCCTGCTGTTCACCGGGTTTACATATCCGGTGCTGTGGACAAGCCTGATCATCGCCGTCTTTGCATTTTGGCGGCACCGGACGAATATAGTTAAAATTGCACAGCGTCGCGAGAACAAAATCGGCTCCAAATCCAAAGGAGGGAAGCGCGTTGTCTGACAAAGTCGCCGTATTGGTAGCGGGCAGTTGGGGAACGGCGCTGGCAAGCGTTCTGTCGGCGAACCATCCGGAGGTTTATCTGTGGACGCGCAACGCTGCCCAGTCAGAGGAGATTAACACCAGACATACAAATGAGCGCTATTTGCCGGGAGTGGTGCTCCCCGCTAACATTATCGCCACGACCGATATGGCAGAAGCGGTTGAAGGCGTCAAGGCGGTGGTCATCGTGGCTCCATCATCGGGCATGCGCCAGGTTGTCCGCAGTCTGAAGGCTCATTGGAAAGAGGATACGCTGTGCGTTCATGCAACCAAGGGCTTTGAGACAGAGACGATGAAAAGGATGTCCACGGTGATATCCGAGGAGCTTGGCTGTGAGGAAGGCCGCATCGTTGTCCTCTCCGGTCCGAGCCATGCGGAGGAGGTCGTCCGTCATTGCCCGACAACGGTTGTCGTCGCTTCGCTGGATGAGCAAGCCGCAGCCCGGGCTCAGGATCTGTTCATGAACAATGATTTCCGGGTATACACGAACCGGGATATGCTCGGCGTGGAGCTGGCGGGGGCGCTCAAGAATATCATTGCGCTTGGCGCGGGGATGTCTGACGGGCTTGGCTACGGAGATAACGCCAAGGCGGCGCTGATTACCCGGGGCATCGCGGAAATTTCCCGTGTCGGCGTGGAGCTGGGGGCCAATCCCATGACGTTCGCCGGACTCGCCGGAATCGGCGATCTGGTCGTAACGGCGACAAGCAAACACAGCCGCAATTGGCGGGCGGGCTCTCTGCTTGGGCAGGGAAAACCGCTGGATGAGGTGCTGGAGTCGATGGGCATGGTGGTTGAAGGAATACGAACAACCCAGGCTGCTTATTCCATCTCTGCCAATTTGGGCGTTCAGATGCCGATTACGGACCAAATATATCATGTGCTATTTCTCGGCCGAAGTCCACGGGAGGCTGTCGAAGCGCTTATGGGACGCGATCCGAAGGCCGAACTGGAATCCATTTCCCAGGAAACCTGGGAACAATGGCATACGTGAAGCAGCTCTTGCGGCCCTCACCTTTTCACGGATATCCTCATATGCTGTATCGGGGATTGACGGAGGAGGGATGACAAATGAGCCGAAATTTTTCCAAGGACGCCTTGAACGCCATCAATAAAAAGGCGGGCAAAAACATCTCGGAAGGCGCAGTTAAAAGGCTGGCCGGCACAGTAAAGCCGGGAACGCTTCAGAGTGAAGCCCAGCTCCGCCAATTGATCAAGCAGGTATCCGCCATGGCCAAAGTACCGGTCAGCGAAGATACGATCAAGGATATTATCAGCGCTGTGAAGAAGACCGGGGCGAATCCAAGCAGCATGGAAACCTTAATGAAGATGATGCTTAAAAAATAAGAGCTTTTTTCGAAAAGAGCAAAGAACCAGCGCGGTTCTGATGCTCTTTTTTTTGTAATCGTGTTATAATATGCCTATAATATCCATCTGGATTGGAGGAGTACGAATGGACCCGATGACTAAAATGTGGTTGTCCCTGATCGCCATTTTGATTATGGGGCTGTCCGTATTTCTCATTACGTTTGCCCGCAGCAGGACGAAAGGCCTGCTCCGAGGAGTGTTGTCCGTCATCGCTTTTGTCATCATGCTGATCGGGTTGCTCGGCGGCCTGGCCTCCATTATGTAAGCCATTACATTCTAGGGCGGCAAGCCCGTAAGATGTGGCCGAATAATGATGGAAAGCTGCCGTACCGGTCTCCTGGCAATACTGGAATTAACAGTGAAACCTAACAGCGTCGTACCGAACATATTTCTGATTGAATCGTAGCGCGATTTTTGAAGGAATGGGGCGTGAAGGAATGTTAACCGGTAATACAATGCCGCAGGGGCTTTGCAAAGCTCTTGGGCAGGCTGCTGATGCATTATGCTTTGGAGAAGAGAAAGACTCGCCCTTATGGCTGCTGGGAGGAAGCTGCGGGCTGCTTCTGCAGGATGTGCCGCTTGCGGCGCCTCCTCGCGATATCGATCTGTATGCCGATCTGGAAGCGGTGGACAGGCTTCATTCGGCGCTTGGACGGTATGCATGCGGGAAGCCGGCGGAAGACTGGAGCCGCGGATGCTACTCGCTGATCGGTCATTACCGGCTGGAAGATTATCACCTGGAGCTCGTATGCGGATTCAGGATATGCAGCGGCCCGTCGAAGTATAATGTGGAGACCTGCCTGCTGCAGGCGGGCGCACCCGCCGGGAATTATTCCGGCGTCGGAAGGCTGCGGCTCATGCCGCTGGCCCATGAATTTGTATTCAATGTGCTGCGCGGACGAAGAGACCGATATGAGGCGATCGCTTCGGTCATGAGGCGAAACCTGCCTGCTCATCTGCCTCTGCTGCAAACGCTGATCCGGCGCAATTCGCTCGAAATTGCCCATATCGGGCTGCTTGGCGAGCTGCTGGGCGTATCCGCCCTGTGCTCGTAATCGCGCTGACCTTATTTTGAAACGCCAAGAGGAGGATAACGGCATCAATGAAGCCGCATAGTGGAAATAAGATCGTCTTTTTGCCGGAGGGTCGGCAGACTGAAATTGCCCCAGGCGTGTCGCTGCTGCAGGCGGCGCGTAAGGCGGGCGTAAAAATAGCTACCCGCTGCGACGGGAAAGCCGGGTGCCTGATGTGCAAGGTCAAGATTGAGGAAGAGACTTTAGGAGCGGTGAACCCTCCTGGCGATATTGAACGCCGCAAGCTGGGAAGCCAGCTGAATGATGGCGTCCGCCTGGCCTGTCAGGCCATTGTGCGGGGCGACGTCCGTGTGACCGTGCCCGAGGACCCTCTGAAAGCGGCCGTACGGCGCAGGCTGGAAGAGGCGCGGCGCGGCCAGGAGGATGAATTGTGGTAAGTGTGCCGCCTCTGCGCGCCACGGCTGCGTTAAGTATTCTGTTCCTTGCTCTTGTTCTGTCCGGATGCCTGTATGCAGGCAGAGAGGAAGGCGGGACTGCGGCTAGCTACCGTGAAAGTGTGAAGCGGGTGCAGTCCGCTGTTGACGATTATTATAAGGAGAAGGGCCTGCTTCCGATCCTGAATGCCGACAGGGCGACGCCAAGGTTCGAGAAGTTCCGGATTGATCTGGATAAGCTGAACAAGATGGGGTATCTGGATGATATTCCGGCAACCGCTTTTGAAAAAGGGGGCAGCGCCTGCTTCTTGCTGCTGGATGAGGAGCGGAATCCGACCGTTAAGCTGATGGATCTCGTTACCGTTCAGGCTGTGAACGATGTAGAGCGGAAGGTGAAGCTGTACCGTACGGCCCATGGCGGCGAGCTGCCCGCAGCCGAAGAGCGGTATCCCGGTCTGTACAGGGTTGACGGCAAGAAGGCCGGGACGGAAAGGTTCAAGCTGAGAAGCGTATACTCCGGTCAGGCCCTGGATTTTATTATGGATAAGACCGGCTCTGTATACGCGGATTACGCCTTTGACATTATATCTGTGATAGACCGGGAGGGAGAGCAGCCTGCTCCGGAGGAGGATCTGCGCGACCTGCTTCTGCAAAATTCCTGGTTCGTCCCGGTCAAATCACTTCCTTATTATTGGGCCGGCGGCGAGCCGGTTCCCCGCGCTCCATCTGAAGGATAAGGGGCGGCAGCAGAAAATACGTGCTTTTATAAGAAAGGCGGTTGTCCGTGGGATAACTGTCTTTTTTGTCTGCCCATAATTTGCGGTTGGTCCGGCAACTGGCCGTAGAAGTTCTACTTCAGGCGGCCTGCTCATAAATATGATGAGAAAGCTTCCGGGCGCAAGCAGCGCCTGCCGTGTCCTCATGAGAGGCAACCCTTTAATTTGCGTGAAAGCCGGTCATAAATCCGCAGCGGGTACATATGATGATACTAGTCCAAATGCATGTCCGAGCGTTCGGAGTTCACCGCGCGGCAAAGCTTGCGGATCTTGCGGACCAAGCTTCAGCCGGGCCGTGCAACGTCCGGTTCGTGCCTTGAAGGCGATGAACACCGGCGGCAAGCGCGAAGTCGATGCTCTTCAGGCATTTTTTCTTCGGAAGTATATGAGGAGGGGATCTCTTTTGGAAAAAGTGGATATTTTCAAGGACATTGCCGAACGTACCGGCGGGGACATCTATCTGGGAGTCGTCGGCGCGGTCCGCACGGGGAAATCAACATTTATCAAACGGTTTATGGAAACGATCGTGCTTCCCAACATAACGAGCGAGGCGGACCGCGTGCGCGCTGTGGATGAGCTTCCGCAGAGCGCGGCGGGCAAGACGATTATGACGACCGAGCCCAAGTTCGTGCCGAACAACGCGGTTCAGATCAAGGTTGCTGAGGGGCTGGAGGTCAATGTCAGGCTTGTGGATTGCGTCGGCTACGCGGTCGATGGCGCCAAGGGCTATGAGGATGAGAACGGTCCACGGATGATCTCCACTCCATGGTTCGAAGAGCCGATTCCTTTTCAGGAGGCGGCCGAAATCGGCACCCGCAAAGTCATTCAGGAGCATTCGACGCTTGGAGTCGTCGTCACCACGGACGGCACCGTTGCGGAAATTCCGCGCAGCTCGTATGTGGATTCGGAAGAACGGGTCATCGCCGAACTTAAGGAGGTCGGCAAGCCGTTCGTGGTTGTCATCAACTCCACACGCCCCAAGAGCGAGGAGACTCAGCAGCTTCGCAGCGAGCTGGCCGCCAAATACGATATTCCGGTCATGACGCTCAGCGCGGCCACGATGTCCGAGGATGATGTCACCGGGGTGCTGCGTGAGGTATTGTATGAATTCCCGGTGCATGAAGTAAATGTCAATCTGCCGAGCTGGGTGATGGTGCTTCCCGAGACTCACTGGCTGCGCAGCAATTACGAGAACTCCGTGCGCGACACCGTCAAGGATATCCGCCGTCTGCGCGACGTTGACCGGCTGGTTTCCCAATTTGGCGAATATGATTTTATCGACAGGGCCGGACTCAGCGGCATGAATATGGGCCAGGGCGTCGCGGAAATTGATCTGTACGCGCCTGAAGAGCTGTACGACCAGGTGCTGATGGAAGTCGTCGGCGTCGAGATCCGCGGCAAGGACCATCTGCTGCAGCTGATGCAGGAATTCTCCCATGCCAAGCGGGAATACGACCGGTTCGCGGAAGCGCTTGAAATGGTCAAGACGACCGGCTACGGCATCGCCGCGCCTTCCCTGGCCGAGATGGCGCTCGACGAGCCGGAGCTGATCCGCCAGGGGACGCGCTTCGGGGTGAGATTAAAAGCGACGGCGCCGTCGATCCACATGATCCGTGTCGATGTCGAATCGGAATTTTCTCCGATCATCGGCACAGAGAAGCAGAGCGAGGAGCTTGTCCGCTACCTGATGCAGGACTTCGAGAAAGACCCGATCAAAATCTGGGAGTCGGATATTTTCGGCCGGTCGCTGCACAGCATTGTCCGGGAAGGCATTCAGGGCAAGATCGCCATGATGCCGGACAATGCCCGCTACAAGCTGCAGGAGACGCTGGGCCGTATCATCAACGAAGGCTCCGGCGGGCTGATTGCCATTATCTTGTAAGGCGCGCGGATGCAGTAAGAACGTAAGAAAAAGGAGCGGACGCGAGGTCCGCTCCTTTTTGCTTGCGGTTCGAAAGGCGCAGGAAATCATTTCAGCTTGTTTTTTGAGGAACGCCTTGAAATTATGGATGGCCTGTATTACTATAAATTTGTTGCGCATCCGGGGAAAGATGCCGGCAATGTTTCATTTTACGAAATAATCATGTATATTTTGCGTTGAAACGGAAACAGTGAACAATAACGGAGAACTTGCCAGGGAGGTGAGAAGAAATGAATAAATCTGATTTGATCAATCAAGTGACGGAAGCAACCGAACTTCCCAAGAAAGATGTTACCAAAGCGGTAGACGCCGTATTCGAAGCGATTACGGAAGCGTTGCAGAGCGGTGACAAAGTACAACTGGTCGGATTTGGCAACTTCGAAGTCCGCGAACGTTCCGCACGTAAAGGCCGTAATCCGCAAACCGGTGAAGAAATCGAAATTCCTTCCAGCAAAGTTCCGGCATTTAAACCGGGCAAGGCGCTTAAGGACGGAATTAAATAAAGATTTCTACATATCGGTTCTATAATTCTGACTTGCATCAACATGCCGCCCTTTCAGGCGGCATTTATTTTTAAGAGCGGCGAACGTTTGGTTAGGGAAGGGAGGATTAGCGATGAGCGAGAGCAAGAATACAGGTTCGCCGGATGCGCCGGAGAGCGATTATATCGTTATCAAGGCCAAAGAGAACGGCGTGCAGGTGATGGGACTGACGAGAGGTCTGGATACCCGCTTTCACCATACCGAGAAGCTCGACAAGGGTGAGGTGCTGATTGTGCAGTTTACCGACCACACCTCGGCGATGAAAATCCGCGGCAAGGCGGAGATTATGACCAAGCACGGACAATTGGAGAGCGGCATTTAAACCAGCAGGCATAGCCTGCTTTTTTTTGCATATAAAAAAGTATAGGTTTCACGCTTGTTTCAGGTCTTCTGTGCGCGGACAATGCTTCAAGGCGTAAAGGGGGATGAAGGATGAACCGGACCTGGTGGATTGGAGCGGCGATGCTGCTCACGGCGGTTTCCGCCGCTTTGCTTCCGCAGATAGAGAGGCTTCATTCCTCCCCGCCGGGCGAACACAGGACGGTGGAGACTCTCTCGTCAGCCGGAGAAGGCATCGTTCTTGGCGACGCCAATTTGGTGGATGAGGTGGGAGGTCTTCCTTTCTCGATGTCCATCGGCAGCGTAGGGTGGAAGGACGGAGTGCTGTCGCTGGATTTGAAAGTAACGGACAGCAGGCTTGAGCCGGGGGAGGTATATGCCGATATGGCCCTGGCCTTTTCCTTCGCTTTCCGGGATACGGAAAATGTCGATCAGGTTATGCTAAGAGTCATAGCGGAGGATAAGTGGCTCGGGACGGCTCGTCTGCTGCTGGCAGCGGACGCCAGGCGGCAGGAGCTGTCCGGCGAGCTGCTTAGGGAACTGCAAACGGCTGGCAATCTGCCGCTTCAAGGCCGTCTCAAGGCGGCTTTTCGAGTCAGTGAAACTAGCCTCTGGAAAAATCAATTCATTCCTCCCTCATCCGGGTAAAAGTAACTAAGAGACTTTGGGCGACCGCTTGCCTGGTCGTGCGTGACCCAAAAACATGTGCTATAATAGACAAGATTGTGAACAATGATCGTCATAATTTTTTATTGGCTCGGAGGCTGAAATGAAACCGTACCGCATACCGCAACTTGCTAAAACCTATACGGACTACGACATGATTCAGCGGCATACGGATCTGCCGCCATTTCCGGACGCCCGGGGATCATTGTTATATATATTTCTGAATCATGGCGCCGCCCGGACGCCCGACGCGGAGCTGTGCGCGCTCGTTACCGTGCTTGTTCAGCTCGGACTGGATACCCATGAGTCGATTGATCTTGCTGAAGGCTCATCCGGGGAAAAGGATATGCGTTCACGGCAGCTGAAGGTGCTGGCGGGAGATTATTTCAGCAGCTGGTTTTATCATATATTGGCCAAGCGCGGGGAAGTGGGGATCATCGGTTCCTTGAGCGCGGCAATCGCCGATTTCAATGTGCTTAAGGCGCAGCTCTTCATCAAGGCCAAAGAGATGATTCTTTCGGCTGAAGCTTATTTGCAGGCCGCGGTGCAGCTGAACATGCGGCTGTTCCTGTCTTTCACCCCCCTGATCGACCGCCCTCTTGCCGAGGCGTGGGAGAATCTGCTGTATGAATTCAGCCGGTGCGAGACGATAGCGCTGGAGCTGAAGCGCGGAGCTTCGCCCGTCGAAGCGCAGCGGGGCTACTGCTACTGGCATTTGCTGGAGGCGGCAAGCGAGGAGGAGAGACGGCAGCTTCGGGAACGAAAGCTTGCGCCTAAAGACTGGAAGAAGCTGAAAATGAAATATAAATGCGAATCCCTGCTGACGGACAAGCTGCATCAGGCGATGGATTCCATCCAGAAGATCCTTCAGGATCTCAGGGACGAAAGCCTGACCCGAGAGATTCGGGGGGCGCTGGACCGTTTCCTTTTGCAGCTCAAAATGTCGGGACAAGCGGCGGGGGAGGCATAGATCATACATGAACAAGTCAACAGTTGCCGGCGATAACGGAGTCAAGCCGAAGGAACAGTTTGTCCATTCCGTATTTGAAAAAATCGCCGGAAAGTACGATACGATGAACGATATACTGAGCTTCCGGCGCCACAAGGCCTGGAGGCGGTTTGCCATGGACAAGATGGCCATGCGCCGAGGAGATACCGCGGTTGATCTCTGCTGCGGTACCTGCGACTGGAGCATCGCGATGGCCGAGAGCAGCGGAACCGGCGGCGTCATAGGGCTCGATTTCAGCGAGGGCATGCTCGCCGTCGGGCGCCGCAAGGTGGAGCAGCGGGGGCTTGGCGACCGGATTTCCCTTGTACAGGGCAACGCAATGAGCCTTCCGTTCGGTGACAGCTCCTTCGATTACGCTACCATCGGCTTTGGTCTGCGCAATGTGCCCGATCCCGTTCAGGTGCTTCATGAAATGATGCGCGTGGTGAAGCCCGGAGGCATGGTTGTCTGCCTTGAGTTGTCCAAGCCTACGGCACAGCCTTTCAAAGGCATTTATTATTTCTATCTTACACGGATGCTGCCGCTGCTGGGCAAGCTGTTCGCGAAGAGCTACGAGCAATACAGATGGCTCCCCGAATCGCTTGCGCTGTTCCCGGACCGAAAGCAGCTGGAGCGGATCTTCCGTGAAACCGGACTGGAGCGCGTGGAATCCTTCCCCTTGACTGGAGGCATCGCGGCATTACACATTGGGCTCAAGGAGAATGTGGATGTTTAAGAAAATCAGTATTTTTCTGCAAATGATCAAGTTTGAACATACGTTATTCGCTCTTCCGTTTGCATTTATGGGGGCCTTGCTCGGTTCGATGGTTATGTCCGGCTCGCTTCCTTCCTGGCGAGACATCGGCTGGATCATCATCGCCATGTTCGGCGCCCGGAGCGCCGCGATGGGACTGAACCGGTTGATTGACCGCGTAAGCGACGCCAAGAATCCGCGGACAGCGGGCAGAGCGATTCCTGCGGGATTGCTGAAGGCGGGGGAAGTGATCGTTTTTGTCGCCTTTTCCTTCTTCCTGCTGTTCTGGGCGGCGTTCAAGCTGAATCCGCTGTCAGCGAAACTGCTGCCGATTGCGGTGTTTCTGCTGGTGTTCTACTCATTTACGAAGCGTTTCACTTGGGCTTGCCACCTGATACTGGGGCTTACGATTGCGCTGGCCCCGCTGGGGGGATGGGTCGCGGTCACTGGCAAGGTGGACTGGACCGCCATGGTATTTTATTTCACCATCATGTTCTGGACGGCCGGATTTGACGTGATTTACTCCTGCCAGGATGTGGAGTTCGACAAGAAGGAAGGACTGCATTCCATTCCGGTCCGGTTCGGTGTTGCGGGCGCGCTCAGGATCGCCAAGGTGTTTCATATCTTGACCGGCATCGGCTTCATATCGTTGCTGTTCATGGCTCACCTGAGCTGGTGGTATATGGCCGGCATGCTGATCGCTTACGTGATTCTGTTCTATGAGCATCACATCGTTTCTCCGAATGATCTGAGCCGTTTGCAAACGGCGTTCTTCACGATGAACGGCGTGCTCAGCATCGTCGTATTCTCTTTTACCTTGATCGACCTGGTGGTGCAGTTGAGCAAATGAGGAATTCACAATCAAAGGGCTTTATAGTCGGCATTACGGGGGCCAGCGGCGCGATCTACGGGGTGCGCCTGACCGAAACGCTGCTGTCCCTTGGGCTTACGGTGCATCTCGTTGTCAGCAATGCGGGCTGGCGGGTTCTGAAAGAAGAGCTGGGCTGGAACGTCTCGGACCGGGAGGGCGTTCTGAACGATCATTTCAGGGGCCGTCCCGGTTCTCTGCGCTATCCCCCCGTCGCCGATATCGGAGCTTCCATCGCGAGCGGCTCCTTCCGGACGGAAGGGATGATCATCATGCCCTGTTCCATGGGCACGCTGTCGGCTGTGGCCAGCGGCTCCTCCGACAATTTGATGACCCGCGCTGCGGATGTGATGCTGAAGGAGGGGCGGCCGCTTGTGCTTGTCCCCAGGGAGACTCCGCTGCATGCGATACATTTGGAAAATATGCTGAAGCTGTCCCGGCTCGGCGTTCGCATCATTCCGGCGATGCCGGCTTTTTATTTCGGACCCCGCAGCATGGATGATCTGGTCAACTTTATGGTCGGGAAGGTGCTGGACAGCTTCGGTATGGATCACGCCTTATTCCGCAGATGGGGGGATTCATGATGAAGAGGGGCCCTGCCGTAATCGGCAAAATCAGCTATACCAACTCATGGCCCGTTTTTTTTAACTTTGATCCTTCCGCACTCTCCTTTCCGGTCCGGATGATCAGCGAGGTGCCCTCCGTGCTGAACCGGGGCATGGCCTGCGGCGACATTGATGTGGGAGCGCTGTCCTCCTTCGC
>NZ_ASSC01000216.1 GCF_000520735.1 Paenibacillus forsythiae T98 | reverse complement strand
GCCTGCACCTGCGGCAGGCTGCGGCACAGCGCGGTGAGCTGCGCAGCACCGCCGCCAGGGAAAGGGCCGCCCGCGCCAAGCGGGGCGGCGTGGCTTACGCCGTCCGCTCCTGCCAGGACGGCGTTTCCGGCGCCGCGCTTCGCCGCGTCGCCGTACACCTCCACCGCCCGTTTCACGTATACGGGCGGCTTCGGGCGCTCGCCGGCGAGCAGTAGCGCCGCACGGCGGCGGATGCTGTTCAGCTCGCGCATCGGCACAATGACGCCGCCTTCCAGCTCGGCGTCCAGATGCTCAAGCTGGAAGACGGTCCCGCCAAGGCGTCCGAATTGCTCTTCCAGCAGCGCGGCGTCCATCGGGCGCTTGTTCGCCGTCTCCAGCGCAAGCCCCGAATCGACGCGGACGGT
>NZ_ASSC01000215.1 GCF_000520735.1 Paenibacillus forsythiae T98 | reverse complement strand
GAGGGCGAGCCCTGCTTGCGAAAAAGGCTCACTTTGTTCTCTCCTTTATAATAAAAATAAATGCCGGGACGGGGCAGCTTCGTCATCAGACCCCATCCATTGTATCACAAGCGAAGTCATGCTCTAATGCTTCAAAGCACACTTTCTTTGATATGCGTGGAATCAAAATCCGCAGGGTTGAACCAATCCCCGCTTCTCGCCCAGGTAGAATCGAGCGGAATCCAGGCTTCCCGCTTCGGGATATACACCTCGTTCCAGGCATGTGGCCCGTAGCCTCCCCGGCCGTCATAGCCGCGCCCGGTCACCACCCGCACGTCAAGTCCCTGAGACCTGGCCATTACAGCATACAGCCGCGCATAATCGATGCACACCCCAAGACGGGTATCGAAGGTGTCCTGCGGCGTCTGTTCTTTCCAAATCCGGTTCTGCTCGTAGTTCTCCGCTTTGGCGTAATCGTAGGAAATTCTCGTTCCAACCCAGTCGTAGAGCAGCCGCGCTTTGTCTTCGTCGCTCTCCGCCTTTCCGGCAATATCCGCTGCGGCGGCGGTAATATCAGAGGAAACGTCCCGGTCGATAATTTCATACTTGCGCCGGAGAATATCGTTCATTTCCGCAGCGACCGCCTTGGTCAGCACCGGAAGCTTATCCTGTACGGCTGTACCGGTCACCGGCTCAATGAGCGACTCAACGCTCTGACGGTATACCGGTGATTCTTCGATATAGCGCGCCAAATCGCTGCTCGGGCTAAGACCAGTTCCCACATACAGGATGATAATCAGCAGAAGGCACCTTACAACGCCTAT
>NZ_ASSC01000214.1 GCF_000520735.1 Paenibacillus forsythiae T98 | reverse complement strand
TCAAGCAGAGTCTGCAAGCTTCCATTGCCGATCAGAATCGGCTTCTCCAGCGCATAGGTCCGCTTGAGTGCCGCCAGAGCATCAAGGATAGCCTGCTTCTGCCGCCCCACTGCAATTGGCATCAGATTCAGGGTAACGGCGTTTCCGAATGCCGACGCTTGCAGCTCGCCGTCCATAAACACCAATCCGCTGGAAGCCGATTCGACCAACTGGTCAATCAGCTCCCAGTCCTCGGTGCTTTCAAGGAGATCGCCGGGCAGGCTCGGCGGCAGGTTCTGTCCGATATAGGCATAGCAGGCTTCAGGGCCGAGAACCGGATGGTTGAGCTTGCCGGACACAAGATGCGCAAGCACGAGGCGCATGACGTCCTCGGCGGCCATGCCGGCCCGCAGCGATGCCTCGCTGATCTGCCGATGCTGCTCCGTCTGAACGAGTGCTTTAACGGCTCCGGGAGCTATGGCCTTGTTCACCGCGGCCATGCGTGATTCGAACTCGGAAATGCCGCGGTAAGGCTCGTCGCCCTGCGTGAAATTGGCCCAGCAAATCATGGCGGGATTGACCAGCGTCCGGCTGCCCAGCTCCTGATTGCCGGCGCCGAGGGCTTTGACCTCCAGGGAGAATGAGCGCTTGATCTGCCCCGTGGCCGAATCACGCGGCGGATCATAAGGGATGTCGAAAAATCCGTTTCCAGCCGTCTGACGTTCGGAAAGCAGGGCGCCCGGACCGCCGATCAGCCTCTCCCACACCTGTATTTTAATTCCGCCCATACCGACCCACAGAGGGTCGCGCACCGATCCGCGAACGCGGTAAGCATATTCTTTCTCGCTTGCCAGGGGATTGGCCTGAAGCACCTCGCGGTTGAGACTGTCCAGGGTCTGGCCTTCGGCATGTCCGGTCACAGGGAGAAACCGGGCACGCTGGTACTCAATCAGGGCTTCCCGGGTCGATTTGCCGAAGGTTTGGGTCTTGAACTCTTGCTCATTAATGCCGTAGCCCAAATAAGCCAGAGCTTTCTGCATACCGTTGACATGCCGGGCTTTCATATTAAGCCTTGCTGTTTTTCGGATGGGCTTCAGCTCCCCCGCACTCCCCGGCTTCATGCGCATCACAGGCTGCGGAATGCTGGCCGCAAGCGAAGTCAGCCGGTCATAGGTGACAGGGTCCAGCTCTCCGGTAGGGGGCAGACCATACTTCTGCTGCAAGGCTTTTAGCGCTGCCCGGGTGGTAGCTCCAATTTGCCGTCCGCGCAGCTCGCCGTGATCCACCCGCACCTCGCCCAGCTTGGCGGTGTGGAGCGCGCGCAGAAGCGTTCGATGCAGCACAGCCACCTGTCCCTTGGAGCTGAACCGGGCCTTTAGCGCTTCTTCGCGTAGCCTTGCCACAATCCCATCCGAAATCCGTCCGTCCTGCGCCAGCCTCATGTCAGCCTGGAACCGCTTCAGCCCCTGCTCCGTGCTGGGTCCGAATTTCCGGCTTCTGATTTCCTCGGGGTCGATCGGCTGCCCCACGCGCTGCAGCAGCTCCTGAACCCGCTGTGTCCGCGTCTTGCTCCCGGCCACAAAGGTATGCGCCAGCTCCGCGTTCAGCCTGGCCACCGTATCCTTCGTCAATTTCCCGTCCGCAGGAAGGCCCGCCCGTTCCTGAACGGTCCGAATCGCTTCCATTGTGGAGGCTCCCATTTCCTTGCGCGCCAGATCGCTGGAGGAGATATCCAGCTTCAATTTCCGGAGCGCGGACTGAAGTTCGCCGACGGACCGGCTGCCAAGCGTATCCGGGGATATCTTCAACCCTTTCGGGAAGATGAATCTGTTCATGGCTTATCCTCCGTTTCTTAGTCGGGCATTGTTTGGTTCGGATGCTACCATAGATCGAAGAAACGACCGGCATGAAAGATGCCGACTCCGACTGCGGCAATGGCACCCGCAGCAAGCAGCAGCGGCGCTCCCGCGATTCCCGCCAATATTCCAATCGCTCCGGCCGCAATGGCCAGTCCCGCGAGTACCCCTACGCCCCCGGCCACTGCACCCTTCGTGTCACCCGCCTGATAAGCCCTGTATCCGCTTACTCCAGACGTAACCGCGATGCCCAAGCCACCGATAGCCACCCCGACAGTTAATGCGCTAAAGCCTGCAACTGTGGCCCCTGCAGTTGTCATTGCGTAGATCTCCAGTCCGCCGCCGACCGTGCCAAGCGCGTCCCCGACTCCCATGGCTGCATCGCCTCTCGCGATATCGGCGCCCAGCGAGAAGGCCGATAATCCCGTTCCCACTACCGTCAGAACCTTTCCCGCTGTACCTATCAAGCCGGGCAGTCCCCGCACATACTCAGGATCAAGCGGATTGTTCGGAATGGGCTTGCGCGCGCCAGCCAGCGCGCCATCGACGGCAGTCTCCACCGACTTGGGCGCATCGGTCGGGGCGATCATGACCGCTTGCGGCCTCTTTCCGGCCATCGTCCCGGTCGGGTTGGCGGTGACCGCGTCGCTCGCGGCCCGGGTCGCGTCTCTTGTAAACTGCCTGATGTATTTGGCGTCCGTACTGTCCGTTGACTTGATCTGCTGCACCTTGCTTCCACCCGGAGGCTCAAAGTCAAAGTCCTTCACATTATCCGTCTCCCAGACACGGGGATTATTGGTGTACAGATTTTGCAGTATGAACCCTCTCTGGCTCCCCTTAAGACCTTCATTTTTGAATGAATGCTTCCATATAAAAAGCTCGGCTTCCGGCGCAGCGAGGCTTAGCTCAGTGCCGCCGCTGCCAAGACTTCCCGTCTCCGGCTTATCGGCTGAAGGCGCCTTTGGCCCGGATTCATCCGGAGGCGCTCTCCCTGGGCCGGGCGGACTGTTCAGACCGCCCGTTCCATCGCCTGCGCCGGGTACTTTCAGCCACCTGCCGACATCCCAGTTACCGCCGTCGCGCTTCGCCAAGCCTACGCCTTTGCCTGAAGCGTCGGGGCTTGCCGCCTTGCCTTTGTCGTCATAGCCGGTAAAGTCATATCCGCGGGCTCTGAGCTTGCCCGAGAACTCCTTGGGATCGGTAATCCCCTCCAGACCGAGATCCTTAAGCGAGTAATCGGTATGCTCCTCCTGTGTGCCACTAGGATCGCGCCACATGACCGGATTGTTCGAGCAATAGCGATAAAGATTCATTCCGGCCGCAAATCCGGCGGGGTCGCCGCTTGTCCACCTTCCAAGCCACGGCGCGTAATATCTCGCCCCGAAGTAGTACAGCCCCGTCTCCTCATCGCGTTCCTTGCCGCTAAAGCGGTATCGTTTCAGGCTCAGGTCATATCCTGGCCTCGCCATGCGGTACGCCGTGGTGCCGTAGGGATGGTACTCCTCGTATGAAACGGGCTTGCCGTCTTCGTCCGTCTCAAGCACCGCCGAGCCCAGATGATTGGAGTACAGGTAACGAATAAGCGGAAGGTTCAGCGGATTGGCGGGGTCGCTGCCGTCCTCATCCCGGGACTTGGTGTCGGCCCGCGCAATAATTCCGGTATTGTCGCTGATATGAACGGTCCGGCGCTCGAAGCGCAGCTCGCCCGTATCTCGCCGCCTGCGCCTGAAGATCAGGACCGCGCCGAGGTAAATCCATTCCAGATTCAGATTCCCGCCCCGCTCGACGACTTTGCGGATTCGCTGTCCACCCAGATCGTACACGTAATGCGCCGTGCCTCCGCCGCCCAAATCGGCCCTTTGCAACTGGTCGAGGAAATTCCAGCTCAGGCTCGCCAAATGCGGCATCCGGTTCATGTTGCCGAAGGCGTCGTAGCTGTAGGTCCCGCTGTACGGGCCCTGATCCGGATCACCCGGCATACTGGTGGATACCAGCCGGTTAGTCCCGTCCACCGCGTCGTTCTCATACGCATATTTGTACCGGCGCGTCCAACCGCCGCCAATGCCCGCCTGGGCCGCGTAACGATGCCGCAGCACCGTGATATTTCCCACAAGGTCATACTCATATTCTTCGGTGTATCTGCGCACAGCTCCCGCGTTATTGGAGTGAGGCAGCTGCGGCACAAAGTCCAGATCGGTGTCGCTCCGGATTCCGTCATTGACGCCGCCCGCATGCTCGCGCCCGGCTGCCCAGATGAGCTGATAGGCCGCGTCGTACCGGAACAGGCTGTCCGGATGAACGACAGCGTTGTTGAAATAATGCGTTTGCCGGGCCTCATCCTTGATTTGGGTAATATTGCCCACCGGATCATAGCTGTAATGCAGATTTTGCAGCGCCCCGCTATTCGGATCATCGCCGGACCCGAAGGTTACCAGATTGAGCAGACGGAAGCTGCGGGGATCATAGAAATACCGGCTGTAAGCCTCATTTCCATAAAGCGCCTTCAAGCGGCGGCCCTTCGCATCGTAATCCTGATTTTTCAGGAACTCGGTAAAAGCGCCCTGTCCCCCGATCTGCGCCGAAAGCGAGGCCAGAAAGTTCGCTTCATTATATACAGGCTTGACAACGGTGTGATCCGGGAGAGTGACCTGAACCGGACGATTCATCGCGTCATAATCGGCGGAGGCCCAAAACACCTCACTCGTGTCCAGCTCGGCACTGGCCGCCGCCTGAATAGCGGTATAATCGGGTTGATTCAACAATACAGCCCAATTGACATTGTGGCTGTACCCGTTGGACAGAGTGCGTTCCACCCGCTTGGGATTGCCTTTAAAATCCGCCTCTGTCAGCCGCACCATACCGGCCTGATCGAAAACCTGATGGACCGCCCCCAGCAGATTCAGTTGTTCAGCAGCGGGATGTCGGTCCCCGTACACAATGCAGCTGAACAGAATTTCCGCCTGTCCCGCTTCCTTTACATAGATGCCGACGGGACGCTGGAGTGTATCGTATTCGGTGCGGAAATGACGGCCTTGCTCATCCCAAGCTCTCAGGAGCGCGCCCGCCGCATTCTGGAATAGCCAGCGCCGGCCTTTTTCCGCGCTTTCTCCAACAACGGGGGAGCCGGCCATGCTGACGAATCCGCTTGCAGCTTCACGCCCCAATGGGTCGAACATCCTGGTGAAGCGGCCTGTCAGATCGCTTTCCGAACGGACGGCCGCAGTCTTGCCGTCTCCGTAGTCGGTCACCGTATAGAACGGGCGGCCCAGGCTGTCCAGGCGGACGACCCCCGGCGTGTCCGCATGCCGGGCCGCGAGCCAGGCGGCGCGCCGCTCGGGATTGCTCAGCGGCTCAGGTTCGGCAGACGGGTCCGGACTCCCCCGCTCGGCGTACCACCCGCTGCCCATGACGGTATCGTTGGCGTCATATACCTTCTGATGCCACGGATCGAATTCGATCCTGGTGCGGGTGCCGTCCGGATACTCTGTTCGCAGGTTGCGTCCGAGAGGATCGTAGTAGAGGATCGGAGTGACGCCGATTTCACGGAGACTCCGTTCGTCTTCATACTCGTGTGTTGTGCTGAAATAAGGCTCATACTGCTTGACAGGGTTGCCCTTGTTGTTCAGAATTGTCCGCCCGCTGCCGATCCAGCGCGGATTGGCGTCCACCTCCATGGCGGCGCCGTCCGGACCTGCCCGCAGGGCTGTGCCGGGGTTGGCCTGACGCTTGGCCATAACCACGCCCCCGTTCCCGTCCGAGTACACATAGCTTTCCTGCCATCTGGAGTTGGCCGGACCGTGCCGCTCGCGGGCAAGCATGCGGACATAGTTGGGCTTGCGGCCTTTCATCCACTGAAACAGATCGTATTCGACCCGTATGGTCGGATCAGCCAGTGAATCGCCGTCTCCACTCCCCGCCTTCCCCATAACTGCGGACTTAACGACGACTCCCAGAGCGTCCATCTCCACGGCGGCGCGGTTTTTGTTCGGATCGGTCAGCATTACCGGAGCCAGCATGCGGTAGTCGTTGACTGCGGCGCTTTCATTCCAGGCTGCCTGTTTAACCTTTACCCGTTCCACGAGCAGATCATACCGGTCATAATCCGCAGCCGTCTCCACTCCGAAAATATCCTTCATTCCGGCGGGAATATAGAAATGAGCAGCGGGATTAGCGGGATATACCGCAGTGCCGGAGCGAATCCACCAGTTCTCGTCCCCGTCCAGATGCACGTAGCCTGCCTGAATAAAATCGGCCTCGCTTACGCTCCCGGCGTAGGCTGACGCGACAACGCCCGGCGTAAAGGCAAGCCGATAGCTTTGATGGATCAGGCCCAGCGTCCCCTGCCGCCCAGGTGGAAGCGGATTCAAATGATCGTCCGCATAGATCGTCCGGCTTCTCGACAGCAGGCGCTTCTGCGGGGCTGGGCCTCCGGCCAGCGCTTCGTAGGGA
>NZ_ASSC01000213.1 GCF_000520735.1 Paenibacillus forsythiae T98 | reverse complement strand
GTCTCCAATTCTAAATATTAAATGCCGAATATATAACATAAACTATTCAAGTAATTTTTTTTATGATTTTGTGTATACACAACACATCATACTGAATCCAAACTTGGATAAGGCGAAGGGATGGTCAGCGATGGTTCGTAACGGCAAACAATATTTGGAGTCATTGAAGGACAACAGATGTATCTACATTAACGGAGAGAAGGTTGATGATGTCACGAGACATCCCGCATTCAGGGGGATTACACAGTCATTTGCTACCCTGTATGATTTGGCTGCTGATCCGGCTAACGACATGATTTATACAACCGAGGACGGGACCACTGCCAACAAAGTGTTTATGATCCCCCGCTGTCGCGAGGAATTGGCTATCCGCCGCCGGGCAATCACCAAGTGGGCGGAAGCGACTTGTGGGTTCGCAGGACGCAGCCCTGACCACGTTGCCTCCTTCCTTGCAGGATTCGCCAGTTCCCCGCAAGTATTCGGTGAGTACAAGCAGAACGTGTTGGACTTTTATCAGTACGCTCGCGATGAGGACTTGTTTGTAACCTATGTCATCATTCCTCCACAGGTGGACCGCAGCAAGGCCGCACATGAGCAAGAAGAAAAATATTTGCCGGTTGGTGTTCTTGAAGAGAGGGAGGAGGGCATTGTCGTACGCGGATCGCAAATGCTCGGGACGAGCACCGCAGTTTCCAACTATTTATTTGTCAGTTGTATTACACCTCTCAGACCGGGCGATGAGGATTATGCCATATCCTTTGTCTTGCCGATAGATACGCCCGGGTTAAAGCTGTACCCTCGTCCTGCCTATGCAACAGGCAAGGAAAGTACATTCGACTACCCTCTTTCTACACAGTTTGACGAAAGTGATTCGCTAGTTGTGTTCAATGATGTATTTATCCCGTGGAAGCATGTATTCACATATAAGAACATTGAAGCAACGAGGGCGCAGTTCCATGACACACCGGCTCATGTGCTAGGGAACAATCAGGCGCAAATTCGACTGTCTACAAAATTGAAATTTACGATCGGGGTAGCCCGCAAGATTACTGCAATGGGGGGGACTGACAAGTTTCCGCAGGTACAGGAACGGTTAGGTGAACTTGCTTCATTGGCTGCGACCGTTGAAGGCATGCTGCTTGCAAGTGAGTATGAGTGTGTAGTGGATGAGAGGGGCACGGCTCGGCCCAATGCGCGGTTTTTGTACGGCATAGTCGGTATGCAAGACCAAATTTATGCAGGTGTAATTAAAATTCTGCGCGAGCTTGTCGGCGGAGGCGTGCTGCAATTGCCTTCCTCCTATCATGAGATGGTCAATCCGGAAAGCAAGGATGATATCCGCCAATATATACGCGCTTCCGGCGTCAATTCAGAGGAAAGAATTCAATTGTACCGATTGGCATGGGATATCATCGGTTCAGAGTTCGCTGGACGCCACCAACAATATGAAATGTTTTACAATGGAGCTCCATTTGTCGTAAGGGGGCACGCCTACCGTAATTATGGTTATCATGAACCTCTTGAAATCGTCGACCGTTTTCTGGGAAGCTATACCCTTCCGCAAGCCTCATTAAAGGAGGAGTAGGACATGACCACACTTACTACCGAGCTTACAGCCGGTATGATATCCGAGTTACAAGGCCAGAGCATTGTAATTCTGAATGTACTGAATAAAGAAAGCGGGGATATATTTTCGACGGCCCTTTCATGGGTCTATGCAGTAGGCCCCCGAACAATTCGTTTTGCAATCGACGCCAAATCTGATTTTGTACGGATATTGAAAGAGGACCCCAGGCTGGTTTTGAATTTTTTTTCACATGAGACGGTGTACTCCATTAAAGGGATTGCAGTGGTAAAGGTCAGTAAAACAGAAGAGCTTACGTTAAAGATGGCGCTGTTGGAAGTGGAAATACAAGAAATTCGGGACATCATCTTCTACGGCGGCAAAATGGTTACTCTACCGACATTTGTCAAAACATACAAGGCTGAATTGATTAAAAAGCTGGATAACGAAATGAAGAATGCTCTGATTAGCCTTGCTTAACGTATATTCACGATCCCAAAAGGAGGAGGCAGAGAGGCATGAAGATTGCATCCATTCAATTGGAAATTAAGGATCAGGAGAGCAAAGAACAGCGAATTGAACGTGCTGTCGGGCTGGTCGATCAGGCGGCTCAAGACGCAGATCTGATCCTGCTGCCGGAAATATGGGCCACCGGTTACTTTTCGTTTGACAGGTATATAGAAGAGGCGGAGTTGATTACAGGTCCCTTTGTTACATTATTTTCTGAAATTGCGAAAAGTCGCGGGGTCTATTTGTTTGCGGGAAGCTTTGTCGAAAAGAGAGACGGAAATTATTACAACACAAGCATTCTGTTTGATCGTCAAGGCAAGCTGGCAGGCACTTATCATAAAACGCATTTATTCCGCTATGGCTCAAAAGAAGGCGAGCTTCTGACAAGAGGAGATGGCGCGAAAGTAATCGAAACCGAGTTCGGAAAGGTTGGACTGACAACATGCTATGATCTTCGGTTTCCTGAGCTTTACCGCCAGCAGGTTGACTTGGGAGCGGAGATGTTCCTTGTTGCCTCGGCTTGGCCGCATCAGCGTCTTGAGCATTGGAGGTTGTTTAATGCTACGCGCGCACTGGAAAATCAATGCTTTCTTATTTCATGTAATTGTGCAGGTACAACCCGGAATGTTCTACTCGGCGGACACAGTTCAATAGTTGATCCGTGGGGCGTTGCGTTGGCATCAGGCGAAGAACAAGAAACCATCGTGAAATCAGAAATCGATCCGTCCGAGGTATCCCGAATAAGAGAAACATTCCCTAGCTTGAAACATCGTGTGCTATAGACTGATGAGAGAGGATGTATAAAAAGATGGAATTTATATGCGAAGAGACCGTTATAAGCTGGTCACCCAAACGGCTGGTTATTGCGGGTTATACAGGCAAGGATCAAGATGCTGTCAAGAAACATATAGAGGAATTAAAAGAATTGGGTGTCCCGGCCCCGCCGCAGGTTCCGATGCTGTATGATCTTTCCCCGGAGCTGCTGCTTACCTCGAACGAAATCACAGTTGTTCAAAACGACAGCAGCGGTGAAGCAGAAGTCGTATTGCTCCACATTAATGGAAGCTGGTACGCGGGGCTTGGCAGTGACCATACAGATCGGATACTGGAGGCGGTATCGATCCAAAAATCAAAACAGGTTTGCGCCAAAACAGTTACTAAAGAGCTCTGGTTGCTTGATTCGTTTATTGACCGGTGGGATGAAATTGAAATTAAAAGCTGGGTACAGATCAATGGCAGTGAGCAATTATATCAATCTGGAAGGTTAGGCGAGTTTCTGCATCCAGAACAGTTGATGAGAATTGTCAAAGATAGAGGCTATGCAGATTCCGACATGGCGCTTTACTGCGGTACACTGCCGCTTCACGGGGGATTTGTGTTTGGAGGCTTTTTCCGGGCTGAACTGGTAGATCGTAAGACAGGCCGCAAGCTTGAGCTTAAATATCAAATGAAACTTTTAAAAAATGCTGAGGAGGAATAAAAAATGGGAAAACCGGAACTTGAATTTACCGATTATCGTCAATTTGCGGAGGTACCTTTTAGCAAGGTGGAAGGTTTATCAGAAAGAGTAATCGCCCAAGATCCGGAATCGGGTGTCGCGACGCGCATCCTCATCTTTGCGCCAGGGACCGATACGACGCCTAACGGGGTACAGATCCATGACTTTTGGGAGGAATTGTATATCATTGAAGGTTCAATAATCGACTTGACTCTAAATCAGGAGTTTACTGCGGGTATGGTGGCTTGCCGACCGCCCGGTATGAAGCACGGCCCTTGGATATCGCCGACTGGCTGTAAAACATTCGAAGTTCGTTATTATTCCAGATAGCATTATTAAAATCAAGAAATAACAACAGAGGTGTTGAAATGAATAGAGTTTGGTCATCAAGTATAATGCAACAAATTGTATTTATGGGCCCTTTTGTTGTTTTGTTCATTTTGATAACGGCCATTCCTTTTACTTTTGGTATCTATTATTCATTTACGGATTGGAACGGTTTGTCGGATAAGCTGCCTTGGGTTGGAATTGACAACTATAAATTCATCTTCACAAATGATACAGCGTTCATACATTCTCTCTGGTTCACGATTCGTTTTACAATTGTGTCAGTTATTTTATGCAACGTAATCGGGTTCGCCATAGCCTACTTTTTATCGAAGCCCTTAAAGAGCAGAAATGTACTGCGCACATTATTCTTTATGCCCAACGTAATTGGTGGAATAATACTTGGTTTCATATGGCTGTTCATATATACTCAGGGATTCTCTACGATCGGTGAGTATACCGGTATTGCTTTTTTTAATCTGCCTTGGCTGGCTACTGAAGCAACCGCCTTTTGGGCGCTGGTTATTGTGTTTGTCTGGCAGGGAGTCGGTTATATTATGGTTTATTATATTGCGGGTCTGGCAAATGTGCCGCGAGATTTGATCGAGGCAGCTACGATTGACGGAGCTAATACCTCACAGGTTCTGCGCAATGTAATATTTCCGATGGTCATGCCATCCATTACAGTTTGTATTTTTATTTCTACTGTCGCTTCCTTCAAATCATTTGATTTAAACTATTCGCTTACAAAGGGCGGCCCTTTTCTTTCTACCGAATCAGTTGCTATGAATATCTATACCGAGGCATTTGCAAAAAATAATATGGGCTTGGGTGCTGCAAAGGCCATTGTTTTCTTTTTTATAGTCATGATTATTTCAATTATTCAAGTATCTCTTACGAAGAAGCGAGAGGTGCAAGTGTGATGAATAACACTTATTTCCGCAAATATGCCCTAATAGAGCTGGTACTATTCCTTACTCTTGTTCTATTTCTCTCTCCCTTCTACCTTGTGTTGGCTAATTCTTTTAAGACTTTCGCTGAAATTACCCAAAATGCGGCAACTCTTCCGTCTATTATTCATTGGGAGAACTATTCAATAGCTTGGAAATCGATTAACCTTCCGATTGCATTTCGAAATACGATTGTCATCACATTATTAGGTTCCATAGGGATTGCTTTGATTTCGGCAATGGCTTCATACCGAATTGTACGCTATGATTCTCGGGCAAATCGCTTGTTATTTGGAATGTGTATCGCTTCAATGGCTGTTCCGTTTCAAGCGGTAATGATCCCTTTGATCAAGGTCGCAAAATGGTTTCAATTCATGAACAACATTCAAGGAATCATTGTTGTATATTGGGGGCTAGGAGTTTCTTTTGCTGTAATATTATTTCACGGATTTATCAAATCCATTCCAATTGAGCTTGAGGAATCGGCACGAATGGACGGTTGCGGCCCGTACCGGGTATATTGGAAAGTTGTATTTCCTTTACTGAAGCCGATGGTTGTAACAGTGATTTTGATTAATTCATTTTCGATATGGAATGACTTTCTTCTTCCAAAAATAATGCTGCAGAAACCGGGTTTCGGTACGGTACAACTGGCAGTAAGCACCTTTTTTGGCGAAATGGAAAAAGACTGGAACACTGCACTGGCCGCTTTAGTCATAACTTCTGCTCCACTTTTAGTACTCTTCCTGTTCCTGCAACGTTATATCATTGACGGGATTACAGCAGGTGCTGTAAAGGGGTAACTTATTGAGCAAACCATCTATTAATAGAGGGGTTCGTTCACATACTAAACTGCAATCCAAACATTACTGGAGGGGTAAGGATGAAAAGAAGTTGGCCCATTTTTTGTATGATGATTATGCTTGTATCATTACTGACAGCATGTACTTCGAGCGGCAATCAAGCCAATACAGATCAAGCAGCAAATGGTGATGGATCCAATAAACAAAAAGAAGTAACGATTAAAGTGGTTGAGTATAAGAATCTTGAAGGATACAAAGATATAGCCAGGGAATTTGAGAAACAGAACCCTGGAGTTAAAGTTGAGTTCTCGTATATTAATTCTGTCGACTTTGATCCAACTATGAAAGCAAGATACGCTGCCGGAGATATGCCTGATATTTTCAATAACTGGAATGTAGATGTCTGGAAAGACTTTTATGAGGATTTGTCCGACCAACCCTGGGTGGGTGATTTATATGAAGGTACTAAGGGATTTGTCACAAGGGACGGCAAGCTGTTAGGGATGCCTTATATCATCGAGGGGGCTGGTCTGGTTTATAACAAAGAGCTCTTTGAAAAAGCGGGTATTACAGCAACACCGAAGACGTTCACAGAGCTTAAAGCTGCTACACAAAAGCTTGAGGATTCCGGAATCCAGCCGTTTGTTAACTCATATGGAGAGCCTCTATTTCAGTTGGGAGCACACTTCTTTAATAATGCTATAGATCGAGTAGATAATCCTGTTCAGTTTATTGCAGACCTTAGGAGCGGCAAGGCGCAACTTGTTGGTAATCCAATGTTTGAACAGATGCTTGATGTTTTACGCTTCTCAACTGAACATGGTAACCATAAAGATTTAACAACTGACGGAAATACACAGGCAAATGATCTCGTAAATGGAAAGGCTGCGATGGCTTTACAAGGGAATTGGATTCAAGACAATGTTAATAAATCAAATCCGGGATTAAAAATGGGAATCATGCCATACCCATTTACGGATGATATCAATTTAAATGACAAAATAAACATGCAAATTTATTCACTGGCGGTATACAACAAATCTCCGAATAAAGAAGTTGCTAAAAAGTTCCTGGATTTCCTTGTGACCTCAGATATAGGCAAGAAAACTCTCGTCGAAGTTTTTCATCAAGTTCCGGCCATGAAAACGATCAAGCCATCAGAGCAATTCGTGGGTCCCATCAATATGGATCTTCTATCTTATCTGGAACAAGGGAAGGTTGTGCCGGTGGCATTCTGGGATTACTTTCCTATAGCAACTGATATTGGTCAAGTATTACAGAAGTTTATTGCAGACAAAGCTAACTCCACTCAAACTTTAAAGGAAATTGAAGCTTTGTTTAAAAACTGGAGATAATACACATCGAATGGAGTGTGGTTTTTTTGGCTTTGATGGAATGTAAGTTTTTTTCCAGAAAATTGATGTTGCAAACTTCTATGTTCGTCTATATTCCTACTCCGACAATGGATGATGAAAATTTTGGGAGACTACAGCAATATTTTGAAGAAGGTAAGAAGTATCCTACTCTGTATTTACTCCATGGCTTGTCCGATGACCACAGTGCCTGGTTGAGAAATACCTCGATTGAACGATATGCTGAAGCAAAAAAAATCGCGATTGTGATGCCGGCGGCAGATCATAGTTTTTATACGGATATGGCCTATGGTAAACCTTACTATAGCTATTTCAGCGAAGAGCTGCCACAGATAGCAAGAATGTTGTTTCCTCTTTCTGGCAAGCGGGAAGATAATTTTGTTGCCGGATTATCAATGGGAGGATACGGAGCATTCAAGCTTGCGCTTAGCAGCCCGGATAAATACGCTGCTGCTGCAAGCCTGTCTGGGGCGCTTAATTTATACAAGGTCGCTAACAGCTTAGCCCAAAAAATGCACAAAGGCAGTCCTACTCTGCTGCCTTTGCACCAAGTTGCCAAGAATGCATTTGGAGATATGGGAGAACTGAGTGGAACTGAGCACGATCTGAATTACTTGGCACAAAGGGTCAAAGAATCCAACTCGGAAATTCCTAAACTCTATCAGTGCTGCGGAACAGAAGATTACGTTTATGAAGTTAACAAGGATTTCAAAGAATTCACCCAAAAGATTGGGCTTGATTTAACTTACGATGAAGGTCCCGGAGGGCATGATTGGGATTATTGGGACACCCAAATTCAGAGAGTTTTGAAATGGCTTCCAGTTAAATCATAACCCAACCCTATTAGGAAGATAAAATTGAACAGATTTAGTGCCGCAGTCCCCCATCTCTAAGCCAAAAGCAAAGGTGGGGGTTAAACATGTCTGCAGAGCAAATATATGCTCTTATGAAACGGCGCCTAAGCCTTCGAATATGAAGTTCTCAAGGGCGTGCAACTCTGTATCGAGGCCAACGGAAGCCCCGCTATGCGTTAGATAAGTGGGGGACAAATAAAATGTTACAAACTTCCGATAATATGTGATGTAACATAACATGATTTGGAAATGATAATTGTCATCCATACTTTAATCTGTTAAAATCTCTTTGTACTACAGATAATTTCAGGGGGATTGAGAGAGTGAAGACTGGCAAAGGGATGAAAGGCGGAAATAAGTGGATTGTTTCGGCTTTAATCGCTATTTTGGTGTTGGCTATAGCGGGCTGCGGATCAGATAACGCAAATAATGCAAGCAGCGGAAGCAACACAGGCAACGCAAACACTGCAGAAAATACAGGTTCTGGCGGCAACGCTGCGGAAGAGGTCATCAAGTTCGCGAGCGACGCTTCCTATGCGCCGATGGAATACATGGACAAGGACACGATCAAGGGCTTCGATATCGACTTTATCGCTGCGGTCATGGAAGAAGCGGGAATGAAGTACGAAGTGGTCAACACGGGCTGGGACACGATGCTCACGAGTGTTGAGCAGGGTACGGAATACCAGGCGGGCCTGTCTGCGGTCTCTATTACCGACAAGCGCAAGCTGACCTATGATTTCTCCGTTCCTTATTTTGAATCAACCAATATGATTCTGGTCAAGGAAGGCAGCGACATCAAGAGCGCACTGGACCTGAAAGACAAGACGGTTGCAGTACAGACGGCCACGACCGCCGACGAGCTGATGACCAAGATTATGGGCGTTGGCAACACGAAGCTGAAGCGCTACGACAGCAATACGGTAGCGATGATGGATCTGGACAGCGGCGGTGCGGACGCGGTGGTGGCCGATATCGCGATCGTGAAGGAGTATATCAAGAACAATCCGAAAATGAAGCTGGTGGGCATCAAGGATACACCGAATTTCGGCTCTGAGTATTACGGCATTCTGTATCCGAAGGGCAGCGAGCTGAAAGCGAAGCTGGACCCTGCGATTCAAAAGGTGATCGAGAACGGCAAGTACGAGGAAATCTACAAGAAATGGTTCGGAGAGGCTCCCGACTTGACGAATTTGAAGAATGCGCAGTAAGCAAGGCAGGTCAACAAGCATGCGTAATGAACAATATTGCGCGTGCTTGTTTTTTTACAGAGAAGTTTTGAGGGAAGAGGCGGAAGGACTGCCTGTCCGCTATAAGAAGAGAAGGGGAAGAGAAGGATGGATTTCAAATTCGACATCATTGGGGAGTACCTTCCATTATTTTTGCGGGGAACGCTGTATACGATTGGTATCTCTATCACCTCCATTATCCTTGGCTCCATACTCGGGCTGGGCATCGGATTCGGCAGAATGCTGAAAAGCCTGCTTTGGCGCTGGCCTTTCGATATCTATGTCAATTTCTTCCGGGGGACTCCGCTGTATGTGCAGATTCTGATCGTGCATTTCGGGGTGGTGCCTGTCTTTTATGGAAGCACGAATGTGCTGATTTCCGGCGTTGTCTCGCTATCGCTCAACTCGGCAGCCTATGCGGCGGAAATCTTCCGGGCGGGCATTCAATCGGTTGATTCCGGCCAGCGGGAGGCGGCGTTGTCGCTCGGTATGACGAGGCGGCAGTCGATGCGGTTCGTGGTGCTGCCGCAGGCCATCAAGCGCATGGTGCCCGCTTTCGGCAATGAGTTCATCGTGCTGGTCAAGGACTCTTCGTTGCTGGCGCTCATCGCCGTACCGGAAATTATGTACTGGGGCAATACGATGAAAGGCCAGTATATGCGGATTTGGGAGCCGTATTTGACGGCGGCGGTTTTTTATTTCATTCTCACCTATTTGCTGAACAAGCTGCTCAGCTATATCGAACGGAGGATGTAAAAAAATCATGGAGCCGATTATTTCAGTCAGACATCTGCGCAAGTCGTTTGGAAGCCATACGGTGCTGGGCGATATCAGCGTTGACATCAACAGCCGGGAGGTCGTCGTCGTCATCGGGCCATCCGGCTCGGGCAAATCGACCTTTCTCCGCTGTCTGAATCTGCTGGAGCAGCCGCAGGGTGGCGACATCCTGATCGAAGGCGTCAACCTGATGGACAAGAAGACGCGGATTAACGAGGTCCGGACCGAGGTCGGGATGGTATTCCAGCAGTTTAACCTGTTTCCGCATAAAAAGGTAATCGAGAATATTATGCTGGCGCCGATCCGGGTGCGCAAATGGCCGGAGGAGCAGGCCCGTCAGAAGGCGCTGGAGCTGCTGGGGAAGGTCGGCCTTGCCGAAAAGGCCGAGGCATACCCCGCTTCCCTGTCCGGCGGTCAAGCCCAGCGCGTAGCCATTGCCAGGGCGCTGGCGATGGAGCCGAAGATTATGCTGTTCGACGAGCCGACGTCAGCGCTCGATCCGGAGATGGTCGGCGAGGTGCTGACCGTTATGAAGGGGCTGGCCCGCGAAGGGATGACGATGGTCGTCGTCACGCATGAGATGGGCTTTGCGCGCGAAGTGGGCGACCGGGTGCTGTTCATGGAGCAGGGGGCCATTGTGGAGCAGGGGCCGCCGGAGGCGCTGTTCGGAAGTCCGCAGCATGTGCGGACCCGGGAATTTTTATCGAAGGTATTATAAGCGGGGCGGCAGGTTTGCAACATATTCCATTTTTCCGCGTATCACTTTGTATATGCTTTTTTTGAAATGGAGGGCTGACGCTTGGCTGGAATTCATTTGGCAAAAGGGCAGAAGGCGGATTTGACTGGAGGAACCCTCGGTCTGATGAACATCATTGTCGGCTTGGGCTGGGACCCTGACGGGAGCGAGGAAGTGTCGGGACCTGAGCAGCGGGCGGAAGTCGACTGCGACGCCTCGGCCCTGCTGCTTGACGCCGACGGGAAATTGACGAAGCGGACCAATCTGGTCTGGTTCCATAACAAGCAGAGCGCCTGCCATTCGGTCGTTCATTCCGGCGATAATCTGACAGGCGACGGCGACGGGGACGACGAGCAGATCAGGGTGAACCTGATAGCGGTTCCCTCCGATGTGCACCGGATTCTGATCGTCGTCAACATCTACGACGCCGTGAACCGAAGGCAGGACTTCGGCATGATCCGGTCGGCGTATATCCGTGTGAAGAATGCTTCGGGCGGAGCCGAGCTGGTCAAATACAACCTGTCAGACAACTACTCCGGTTTCACCGCCCTGATCGGCGGCGAATTGTTCAGGCGGGGCTCGGAATGGGGATTTGCGGCGATTGGCGAGGGCAGCCACGCGGCGCATATCAGTCAGTTGGCCGAGCGGTACGTATAAGCAGGGATATGAGGAAATGAACGGGAAGAACGCCCTAGACTGGAGCGGAGCGCAGGCGGGAACGAATATGATTTTACCGGAGGCAAGTGGAAATGGAAGGGTTATCAAATTTTATTAGGAGCATAAGCGACAGCTACGGACATTTTTTCTCATGGCATGATGTGCTTGCCACACTTTCAGATCCTGTAAGCTGGGGGATTATCGGAAGCCTGGTCCTGCTTGAAGGTCTGCTCTCGGCGGACAACGCGCTCGTGCTTGCTGTAATGGTCAAGCATCTGCCCAAGGAGCAGCAGAAGAAGGCGCTCTTCTACGGGATTGTAGGGGCGTATCTGTTTCGTTTCGTGGCCATTGGCCTGGGCACATATCTCATCAAGTTCACCATGGTCAAGGTGCTTGGCGCCATCTATCTCTTCTACATCGCTTATAAAGGAATCTTTAAGAGAGGCGGGAGCGAAACCGCACAGAACAAGGGAACTTCCTTCTGGAGAACGGTGCTGCTTGTCGAGCTGATGGACATTGCCTTCAGTATCGACAGTGTAATCGCCGCCTTCGGCCTGAGCAGCGAAGTATGGGTGCTGTTCATGGGCGGTATTCTGGGGGTGCTGATGATGCGCGGCGTGGCACAGCTCTTCCTGAAGCTGATCGAGAAATTCCCCGAGCTGGAGCAGGCGGCCTTCATGCTGATTGCCATTATTGCCGGTAAAATGCTGGCTGGCGCTTTCGGCTACGAAATGCCCCATTTCGTCTTCTTTACTGTCATTATCTCCGTCTTTGTCGGTACGATTCTGTACAGCGCCGGGCGGAAACACAGTGAAGCGAAGAATGAAGTCCGCCATTAAACCGTGGCTGCCGCAATCATAATTCCTCTCCGCCGTACATACATTGCTTCATGGCGCGGCAATGCGGGAAGGGAGATGACTTATGATCCTGGGGTGTCTCATTCTCGTGCTTCTTGTATCAGCCGGGAGCAGGAAGGCGGAGGGAATCGCCGAGCTGAATACTGACAGGGAATCCCCCAAATAGACATGATCCGGCAATCTTCGAGGTTTGTTGTTTCAAGCGTTTTTTTGCGGTTTATTGGGTATAATAAGTCCCATTCTGTTACTCCAATGCTGCTGAAAATACGACAACCCACGGAGGTTCTATGGAGAATGAAGCGCTGTTAAAAGTCGAGCAGTTGGCGCTCAAGAAGCAAAGGGTATACCGCAACAGTATATTCCGCTATATTGCCCGCGCCATGCTGGCCAGTATGTTTATCGGATTCGGGGTTATCGTGGCATTTAAAACCGGGAACTTTTTTTACATGGAGCATTCTCCGATGACTTATCCAATGGCTGCCGTCACATTCGGGGCCGCGATCATCCTCATTTCCTACGGCGGGGGGGATTTGTTCACCGGGGACACGTTCTACTATACCTATGCCGCGCTCCGCAAGAAGATGCAGTGGACGGATGTCGGCCGGATGTGGGTGTGGAGCTATATCGGAAATATTCTGGGCGCAACGACATTCGCGCTGCTCATTTATTTAACCGGTCTATTCTATGATTCGAACGTAAACGGGTTTCTGCTGAATGTTGTTGCCCATAAAATGGAGGCTCCGGCGATTCAGTTGTTCTGGCGGGCTGTCCTTTGTAATTGGCTCGTCTGTCTCGCCTTCTTTGTACCGATGTCGATGAAGGCCGACGGCGCCAAGCTGTTCGCCATGGTATTGTTTGTGTTCTGCTTCTTCATTTCGGGCTATGAACACAGCATTGCCAACATGTGCACCTTCGCGATCGCGCTTGTGCTGGACCATCCGGGAACGATTTCGTGGGGCGGCGTCGTGCACAACCTCGTTCCGGTCACCCTTGGCAATTTGATCGGCGGGGGCGTGCTGATGGGCGTGATGTACTTTTATGTGAACAAGCCTTTTCTGGACGATGAAGCGCATTAAAAAGAGCTTGTTAACCAAGAAAGGCCTTCCTTCTGATGGTACAGAAGCGAAGGCCTTTTACTTTGGAACCGGCGCGGCTCTTCCTGTCAGCGGCCCTGCGGCTGAAGCGGGGGCATCTGCCAGCAGAGCGGCGCTTCCTCCCGAAGCGTGCCTTCCAGCACTCCGCCTTCCCGCCGCCAATATTCGATGCCGCCGAGCATCTCCTTGACCCGGTAGCCCTGCGTCGCCAGCCTGGCGGCCGCTTTGGTTGCTCCGTTGCAGGCCGGGCCCCAGCAGTACAAGATCAGCGCTTTATCCTGCGGAAGCGATGCAAGTGCTTCAGCGGCAAGCTGTCCCGAAGGAAGGGAGACCGCGCCGGGCAGATGAGCTTCTTCGTAGGAGCGGGCATCGCGGACATCAACCAGAACAAAGTTCTGGATTCCTTCCCGGATATCGTAAGCGACATCGGCCACATCGGTCTCAAACCTTCCCTTTGCGGCAAAATAGGCCGCGGCCTCGGCAGGAGAAGCGGCCGGGGCGGCCAGTACCTGCGATTTCGGCTTGAAATTCATGCTGTCAACCTCCTTGAAAAATCTGAAATGGTTGTTTTCTTTATTTTAGCTTGAATCAGTCATTGTAGTTATCTATAGTATTGGATAATAATTATCGAAATAAATGATAGTTGGAGTGGAGGGAGCGGGATGGAGCTTACTTATTTGCGTACCTTCTGCGAGGTCGCCGCAAGCGGCAGCCATACACGGGCGGCGGAAAATCTGGGGTATGCCCAGTCCAGCGTAACCGCCCAGATCGCCAAGCTGGAGGAGATGTACGGGGCGAAGCTGCTGGAGCGTTCCGGCAGGGGGATGGCTCCGACTTTTGCCGGGAGAACGCTGCTCCGGTATGCCAAGCAGATGCTTGCGCTTAGCGAGGAAGCGAAGGAGGTGATCTCCGGCGGGCAGACGGGTGAGCTTGCAATCGGTTCGATTGAGACGCTTGCCGCCTATTTTTTGCCGCAGCGGCTGCATCATTACCGTAAGCAGTATCCGGATATCCGTATGCGCGTGCTGCCGGGGTCAGAAATCGACATCATCGCCGCCGTGCGGAATAAATCCGCCGATTTCGGCCTGATTTTTGACCTGCCCTATTCGGCGAATGATCTTCAGGTCGTGGCCCTGCAGCCGGAGGAGCTGTTCGTCATCGTTCATCCCGGTCACCCGCTGGCGGGCCGCGATTCGGCAGAGCTGTCCATGCTTGCCCCCGAGCCGCTGGTGCTTACCGAGGATACGTGCACGTACCGCAATCTTTTGCTGCACAAAATGAGAGGTGCGGGATTGACGCCGAGGGTGGAACTGGAATTCGGCAATCTGGAGGGAATCAAGCAGGCCGTCAAGCATGAATGGGGCATTGCTTTTCTTCCGGGCTATACGATTCGGGAAGAGTTGCGGCGGGGGGAGCTGAAGGCGGTTCCGGTGTCGGAAGACGGCGGCAAAGGGTTCTTCATCCAGCTGATCTACCGCAAGGACCGCTGGCTGTCCTCTTCCTTCAAGCGTTTTATTGAAATGATGCAGGCGCCGGGAACGATTTGAGCGCCGCAAGGAAATACGGCTGCGCAGGCGGGAAGATCAAAAAGCCGCATTCCGGTTTCCCGGCGTGCGGCTGTTCAAGTGTGAAGTCAACAATTTTTGTAGGTTATGAACCGCAGGCGGGCTTTGATTTCTTTTTGCCATTTCAAATCCCCTACCTTGACGGCAAGATTAAACAGATCCAGGTAATCATCAACCTTCAGTGACGTCCGGGCAGCAGCTGCGTTCATAAGCATTCAGTCTCCTTTAAATCAATTTTAACAACGATCTTTAATAATGATAATCATTATCACCATAACCGATATTGTTATTATCCACATTCTACGTCTGAAAATCAATATTAAAAGTGAAATATCTCACTTTGAAATGTTACAATTTTAAGCAAGCTGACAAGCGAAGGAATATTTTCGACGAATGTATGGTTATAAGAGGTTATATTTACGGTTAAGAAATGGTATTTTGCGCAAGCGTAAGCAGGACATCTCCCAATATTTGTCGAAAGATCTTATATAGCTCATAAGTATGCTGTTGATTTTGAAAAATATCCCAAAGGAGAAACGGAAAAGGAGAAATTGTATGAGGCGTTTCAAAATCGGTCTCCTGTTGTTCATTCTGCTTAATTTGTTGCCGGATGCCGCTGACGCCGCAAGAAGAGAAGTCGTCTACAAGGCGGAACTCGACTATCCTCCCTACAAATACATACAGAACGAATATTTGACCGGCTTTGACATTGATCTGACCAGCATGATCTTCCAGAAGCCGGACTATCTGGTTCGGTACGGAAGCGATTCATGGAACAGGGTATACAGGCAGCTCAGCGGCGGAGAGATCGACACGGCGGGACTGATGGCGGTCACAGAGGAGCGAAAGAAGAAAGTTCTCTTCTCAAAGCCTGTCATGAAGATTCGCATTTCCGTATACGCCCGGCAGGGTTTGAAGGAGTATGTCCATCCCAGGGACCTGGGGGGCTATAAGATCGGCGTGGGGGAGGGGCACTACAGCGAGGATATACTTAGGAATGGGCTGGGAGTTTCCGGCTATGAGGCTTATCCAACCGTTGCGGATGCCTTGAATGCTCTGCGCAGAGGCGATATTGATCTCCTGTTCGAGAACCAGTCGGTCGTCGATTATCTGATCGTCGAAGAAGGATTGACCGACAGCATTGTACATAAAATGAGAAACCTTTACTCGGCGGATATGGCTTACGGAATCAGCAAAGCTTCACCGGAGCTTGTGTCTTACATTAATGCCCGTCTGAAGCAGCTTAAGCAGAGCGGGGTGTTTGAGCAGCTGTACCAGCAGTATTTCTTCGAGCATTCCGAAGATTACGGCAGCCGGATGCGTCTGAAGACCATCGCCGGGATCGTCGTGGGCTGCTGCCTGCTGACCGCCGGCGCTCTGCTTCTCCGAATGTATGTTAACCATCTGCGCCGGATGATCCGGGCCGAGCAGCAGTTCTTCCAGGATGCGATCGAGCATACGGGCATTCTGGTCTGGGCGGTTCGGGAGGACCGGACGGTGCTGCGCCTGAACAAATACGGCGAAAGCGTGACCGGCCTCAGGGAGAAGGAGATCATCGGGAAAAGCCTGGACGATGTGGAGGTAGAAGTGGTCGGCGGAACGAAGATGAAGGAGCTGCTGTACCGGGCGGTCCGGCAGGATTTTGTCAGTCATGTGGAATTTCAGATCCCGGACGGAGGTTCGGAGGGGCGATATTTTACATTCCGGACGACGCTGATTAAAGGGCTCGGGGGCGGAAATTCCAAAGCTTATGTCCTGATCGGGATCGATATCGACGAGTCCAAGCGAAATGAGCTTGAGCTTCATTCGAGCTACAGGCAGCTGGAAGCCGCTCATCTGGAGCTGGCGGACGCCAAGGAGGAGCTGCAGGACCAGAATGACAAGCTGAGCTTCAGCGAGCAGAGGTTCCGCCTGGCGGTGGAAGCCTCCGGCGCCTTTTTGTGGGGATTCGATTACAAGGAACAGGAGCACTGGGTATCCGAACGCTGGTATAAAGTCATGGGTTATAAGCAAGGAGAAATCGAGCTGTCCGTGGAAACGGTGCTCAATCTGATCCATCCCGATGACCGGGAGCGCTCAAGCAAGGCTCGGGAGGAACATCTGGCGGGCCTGACGCCGCTGTATGAAAGTGAATACCGGATGCGGACCAAGGACGGGCGTTACTTCTGGTTTGAAGTCAGAGGCAAGGCGACGTACGACAGCCGGAAAGGAATCATGCTGTTCCTTGGCTCCCTGATCGATATTTCCAGGCGGAAGCAAATGGAGCTTAAGCTTAGCGGCAGCTACGAGGAGCTTGAAGCGACCTATGAGCAGCTTGCGGCGACGCAGCAGGAGCTTGTGGACCAGTATGACACCCTGCTGGAGAATCAGAGAAAGATGCATCATCTTGCTTATTTCGATTCATTGAGCCATTTGCCCAACCGTCTTTGTCTGCTGGAGACGATGGAAGAATATTTCGATCTCCCCGGGGGCAGGGCTGCGCTGCTGTTCGTGGATACGGACAATTTCAAATATATCAATGACACGATGGGCCATAAGTTCGGCGATATTCTCATCCGCCAGGTGAGCGAAAGATTGCAGTCAACCATTGTTCGTGACGGCAGCATGCTCTCAAGACTGGGGGGCGATGAATTTGTTGTTTTCTTGAAAAATATTGAAGAGCACAAGGAAGTGCTGGCGCTGGCGGAGCAGCTGCTCTCCGAATTCAGGAAACCGTTCGAGATCGGTGAGAGCAGCGTCTACGTCTCGGCCAGCATCGGAATCTCCTTCTATCCCGAGGACGGGAATACGACGGAGGAGATTCTCAAGAATGCGGATATGGCGATGTACCGCGCCAAGGAAGCGGGCAAGGGCATTTATGCCGTATACGACAGGGGGATGCATACCGAATTCAACGAGCGGATGATGATCGAGAAGCATCTGCGCGGCGCCCTGGACAATGAGGAGTTTGAGCTGTTCTACCAGCCGCAGGTCGATCTTCATACCGGGGCCATCTCCGGCTTTGAAGCGCTGATCCGCTGGGACAGCCCCGTTCTCGGCTTCGTCTCGCCGCTGTCGTTCATCAAGATCGCCGAGGATTCCCGGCTGATTATCCCTATCGGGGAATGGGTGCTCCGGAAGGCCTGCGAGTTCATGTCGGGGCTGTGCCGCCGGCAAAATAACTGCTATAAAATTGCGGTCAATATCTCGGTTATTCAGCTGCTGCAGGACGATTTTATCCAGACTGTGCTGAACGTCCTGTCCGAAAGCGAAATCCCCCCGGGATGCCTTGAGCTGGAGATTACTGAGACGGTCTTCATTGAATCATTCGAACGGATTGTCGGCAAGCTGGAGTATTTGAAAATGCAGGGCATTCGCATCGCGCTGGACGACTTCGGAACGGGCTATTCATCGCTGAGCTACCTGCAGCAGCTTCCGATTACCACGCTCAAGATGGATAAAGCCTTTATCGATCCGTTGACGGAAGATTCACACAGCCAGTCGTTTATCCGGACTATGGTGTCGCTGGGTCATGAAATGGGGCTGGAGGTCGTGGCGGAAGGCGTGGAGGACAGCAGCCAACTGGTCTTTCTTGAGGAAGCCGGGTGCGACAAGGTGCAGGGTTACCTGTTCAGCAGACCGCTCTCGCAGCGGAATACGCAGGAGCTGCTGCGGGGCCATGGGTACGGTCAGGCCGGATTTTGACTGCCGGATGCGCCCGGGTAAGCGGTTATAGGGGATCTGCGGTATGCTGTTTCGCAAAAAAATCAGGGATGTCCGGTCCAGTCTCAAGCTGGTATGGACATCCCTTTCTCTGTGTGCCTGCCACTCAATGAATGACGAGTTTGTTCTTTCCCGTCTTCTTGGCCTCGTACAGCGCGTCGTCGGCCTTCTGGAAGACGAAGCTTTTGGACCCGGAATCCTGAAAATCATGCATGCCGATGCTCACCGTTACCGATTTCCCCTCCATCTCGGCAATGGGCAGACCGGCGATGCCCGCCCGGACCCGGTCCATGATGGCATGGGAAGCCTCAAGCGGCTTTGCGGTCAAAATAACGACGAATTCCTCGCCTCCGTAACGGGCGGCAAAGTCATCCGCGCCAATATTCTCCAGTATTGTGGCGGCCACCTGCCTCAGCGCAATATCCCCTACCCAATGCCCGTACGTATCGTTGACCTTTTTAAAGTTGTCGATATCGAGTATCGCCAGCTGCATCGGGAACGGATTGGATTGCTGATGGTCGATGAGCCAGCCAAAATATTCGTGAAAGGTCTTGTGATTATACAGATCCGTCAACGGGTCGATCTTGGAGAGGCGGTCCATAATGATATTCTGGATGCGCAGATCCTGCTCCGATTTCTCTGAAGTTTCCAGCGAGCGGATGAGGTCCTGGCCCCGGCGGATCACGGCAAGCCCTGTAAGCAGGGTAGCCACAATAATGCTCACAGTCATAATCATTTCGATTCGCATGTCATCGCTATCCATCGTCGTTCCGAACACCGCCGCGGTATACAGCAGGGCTGCCGTCGATGAGAGAATCAGATAGGTGGTTCTTAGATAGATCATGGATACGAGCAGCGGGAACAGCAGGAAGAACGGTTTCACATGAATATTCTCTGAAAGAAAAAAGACGATCAGACTGGAAATAAAGTAGCTTCCAATCGTAATAGAGATTTCGGAGAACGCGGTTTTCCATTTGTAGATGCACTCAAGCAGAAGCACAGTGCCCAAAATGATTAAATCGGGCAGCAAGCTATGGGAGCTGTACATTTGATTTATTACATGGACCAGCAGCATAATCCAGAAAGCATTCAGCAGCACACGGTTCCAATTTAATTGACGAGGAGTGTACAAAGAATTAAACATAGGGTGTTCCTCATTTCCAGTCGCGATGGTTATATAATTCGACAGAAATCCCCATTTTCCTTCCCTGCGAGGAGAAGGTTATAATGTTCGGTTTTTATATATAATTATTACGATAATATTAAGCTTTAAGCGAAAATCTTCTGTAAATACGAATGATTGACTGTAATATCATTGACATATTCGTCTGTATTCGATAAGATTCTATTGACTGAATCATATTCCTTGAACGCATATACTTACTGTTCGTATATCCCCGGAGATAAGGTTTGGGGGTTTCTACAGGGAACCGTAAATTCCTGGCTACGGATGGGTGCCTTTGGCATACCCTGACATTTGCCGGGATTTTTGTTGTGCCGACCTATTCTGCATGGATAAAATTCGTTTTTCTGGAGGAACCGATGAGTAAATATGATGTGATCGTTGTTGGCGCCGGACCTGCCGGTATTTTTACCTGTTATGAGCTGACCCGCAAGGCCCCGCACTGGAAAGTGCTGTTGATCGACAAGGGGCATGATATTTATAGACGCAGTTGCCCGATAATGGAGGACAAGATTCAGTTCTGCCCTCCGGCTTCCGGCCGCAAGGAATTTGCCGGCTGCCTGCCGGCCTGCTCCATTACCGCAGGCTTCGGCGGGGCGGGGGCATACAGTGACGGAAAGTTCAATATTACAACCGAATTCGGGGGCTGGATGACGGATTACCTGCCTCCCTCCAGGGTGCTGGAGCTGATCCGCTACGTCGATTCCATCAATATGGAGCATGGAGCGACGGAGACGATCACCGATCCCACAACCGACCCGATCCGGCGCATTGAGCAGCGGGGATATGCGGCCGGGCTCAAGCTGCTGCGGGCGCAGGTGCGGCATCTGGGAACGGAGCAGAATCTGGAGATCCTGAAGTCGATTTACGAATATTTGCGTACCCGTATCGATATGTTGTTCAAGACGGAGGTGCAGGATATCGAGACGGTTAATGACAACGGCACTCACCGGGTTACGGGCGTAACGCTGAAGAACGGAGAGACTTACGGGACGAGCCTGGCCATGGTCGCTCCGGGACGCGACGGCTCCGCCTGGCTTACGGATGTGCTGAAGAGACACCGGCTGAAGATGTACAATAATCAGGTGGACGTCGGCGTTCGGGTGGAAACGTCGGATGTCGTTATGCAGGAGATCAATGAGCATCTCTATGAAGGCAAGTTCATTTTCAACACTTCGGTCGGGACCCGGGTCCGTACATTCTGCAGCAATCCGTCCGGACATGTCGTCGTGGAGAACCATAGCGGGGTGATGGCCGCGAACGGACACTCGTACAAGGACCCGGCGCTCGGTTCCCCCAACACGAACTTTGCGCTGCTCGTTTCCCATAAGTTCACCGAGCCGTTCGACAAGCCCAATGAATATGCGCGCGAAATTTGCAAGCGGGCGAATGACCTGTCAAGCGGCGGAGTCATTGTGCAGAAGTATGGCGATATTTTGCGGGGACGCCGCTCCACCGGGACAAGAATCGCTGAAGGCTTCGTTGAGCCGACGCTGAAGGAGGCGGTTCCGGGCGACCTGGGACTTGTGCTGCCGTACAATACGATGAAGAGCCTCATCGAGATGGTGGAGGCGCTGGAGAAGGTGACGCCGGGCATCGCCTCCGATCATACGCTCTTTTACGGAGTGGAAGCCAAATTCTATTCGGCCCGTCCGAAGCTGACGGAGACGTTCGAGACGGAAATTTCCGGTCTCTACTGCGGCGGGGACGGCGCGGGCATCACGCGCGGACTGGCCCAGGCGGGCGCGGTGGGGATTTGGGTTGCGCGCGGCATGCTTGAACGGGCCTAAAGACGCTCCGAGCCGCATGCGGCTCAGACGGTCCCTCAAAAATAAGGGAAGCTGCCCGTTCTCCTTTCGCAAGGAGAGGGAGGCTTCCCTTTTGTCGTGGACAATCCCGGGGCATCTGTCTATAATGACCGATATATTTGAATAATGGGGGCAAGAACAACGATGCAGTATACATTCGTCATCCTGCTGCAACTGCTCGAACGCGCGGCGCTGCTGCTTATGACTCTGTTTGTATTGACCCGGGTGCCGCGCTTCAAGGAGATTTTTCAAAAAAGGGCTTACACTCCGCAGGAGCTGTTGATTGCAACCGTCATTTTCAGCCTGTTCGCCATATTCAGCACATACAGCGGAATCAAGGTGGAGGGCTCGCTTGTCAACGTCCGGATTGTGGCGATTATGTCCGGCGGCATTCTGTTCGGACCTTGGGTAGGACTTATCACCGGCCTGATCTCCGGCATTCACCGGTTTCTGATCGATATCGGCGGCGTCACCTCGGTGCCTTGTCTGATTACCAGCATTGCAACGGGCGTCGTCTCGGGAATCATCTACCGGCGCACGTCAGCCGAACGCCGCTGGAAGGCCGGGATTCTGGCGGGCATGGGCTGCGAGGCGCTGACGATGCTGCTGATTCTCGTCATGGCCCATCCGGCGTCGCTCGGGGTGCAGATCGTATCGAAGATTGCCTTTCCGATGATTGTAAGCCAGGTCAGCGTCGGGCTGATCGTCATGCTCGTCCAGAGCGTTGAAGGGGAGAAGGAGCGGATTGCGGCCAGGCAGTCCAAGCTCGCCCTGGATATCGCGAACAAGACGCTGCCCTATTTTCGCAGCATCAATCCGCAGTCTCTGCGCAAAATTTGCACGATAATCAAGGAGGACATCGGCGCGGATGCGGTCGCGATTACGGATACCCGGTGGATTCGCGCCTATGTCGGCATCGGTGAGGAGTATTACGCCGAGAAGAACGAGATTATCAGCGAGGAGACGAAGATCACCCTGTCGAGCGGGGAGATTACCATCCGCAATAGCGATACCGACTACAACGAACAGCATATCAAATCGCTGATTATCATTCCGCTCAAGGAAAAGGGCGTTGTAACCGGCGCGCTCAAAATCTATTATACGAAGGCCCACAAAATCACTTACTCCCTTCAGGCGATGGCCATCGGTCTGTCGCAGATGATCTCCACGCTGATGGAGGTCTCGCGGGTGGAGGATATCAAGGAGATGGCGAACAAGGCGGAGCTGAAGGCGCTTCAGACCCGGATCAATCCCCATTTTCTGTTCAATGCGCTGAATGCCATCGTCTCCTCCATCCGCATCGACCCCGACAAGGCCCGGGAGCTTATCATCAATCTCTCCGGTTATATGCGTTACAATCTGGAGCTGGCGGACAAATTCATCGATATCCGCAAGGAGCTTCAGCAGGTCCGGCATTACGTGGAGATCGAGAAGGCCCGCTTTGGCAGACGTCTTAAGGTGCTCTACGATATCGATGACGAGGCGGAGGTGCGTATCCCGAGCCTCATTATCCAGCCCTTGGTGGAAAATGCGATTGTACACGGCATACTGAAAGGGCGGGGCGCGGGAACGGTGATGATTTCGGTCAAGGACCGGGGGGACAGCGTGCGGATCGGCATCCGCGACACCGGAACCGGCATCGGCGAGGAAACGATTCGAAAGGTGTATGACGGCAGCATGCCGGAGAACAAGATTGGCCTGTTCAATGTGCATCAGCGGGTGAAGCTGATTTACGGCGAGGGGCTGACGATTACAAGGCTGGACAAAGGGACGGATATTACATTTGATGTCAAAAAGGAGAGCCGATGAGAGCGATAATCGTAGAAGACGAAGAGCTGGCCAGACAGGAGCTTGCGTATCTGATTCAGGCGAACAGCGGCATCGAGGTCGTGGCCCAGTTCGAGGACGGGCTGGACGCGCTGAAGTTTCTGCAGGCGGGCGAGGCGGATGTGCTGTTCCTCGATATCAATATCCCTTCTGTGGACGGCGTGCTGCTGGCCCAGAATATCAGCAAATTTTCCGTAAAGCCCTACATTGTATTCATTACCGCATATAAAGAGCATGCCGCCGAGGCGTTCGAGCTGGAAGCGTTCGATTACATTCTGAAGCCGTACAGCGAAACAAGGATCAAGGGGATGCTCGGCAAGCTGGAGGCGGCTTTTTCGCAGCGATCCGGCGGGGAGGAGGAGCGCAGTCCCGTCAGCAACAAGATCAATCTGTGGAAAAATGAAAAAATTATCGTGGTCGATACCGACGATATCTACTATGCCTCGGCGCAGGAGAAGACGACTAGCGTGTTCACGCGAAACGAAGAGTACACCATGGGGGTCAGCATCAGCGAGTTTCACAGCCGGCTGCCGCAGGAGCGCTTTTTCCGCTGTCACCGTTCCTTTGTCGTCAACCTGTCCAAAATCAAGGAAATCATCCCCTGGTTCAACAATACGTATCTGCTGCGGCTGCGCGATCTTGACTTTGAGGTGCCGGTCAGCCGGAGCAAGGTGAAGGAATTCAGGCAGATTATGCGTCTGTAGAGGCAGTTCATTCCTTCTTTCCGTCATTTCGTTCCGCATTTGATCCGTATTCTTGCCAGTCCGTTACAATAAAGGAGCAAGAAGCGCTCATGAACGCGGCAATCACGAACGAAAGAAGGAAATAACATGTCGGTAGGCACTAAAGCAAACAACCGCTTTCTCATCGTACTGGGAACCATTATTATGCAGATGGGTTTGGGCACGATTTATACCTGGAGCTTGTTCAACCAGCCGCTCGTGACCAAATTTGGCTGGCAGCTCAGCTCCGTATCCATTACCTTTTCTATAACAAGCTTTGCGCTGGCATTCGCGACACTCTTCGCGGGCAAGCTTCAGGATAAAATCGGGCTTCGCCGTCTGACGGCGGCGGCGGGAATTATGCTGGGCCTCGGTCTTATCCTTAGTTCTTCGGCCAGCTCGCTCCCGATGTTCTATCTGCTGGCGGGCGTTATTGTCGGCTATGCTGACGGAACAGCCTATATCACGTCTTTATCCAACCTGATTAAGTGGTTCCCTAACCGGAAGGGCCTGATCTCCGGGGTATCGGTGGGCGCTTACGGGACAGGAAGCCTGCTCTTCAAATATGTGAACGGCAGCCTGATCGGTTCGGTCGGCGTGTCCCGGGCGTTTCTGTACTGGGGCATGATCGTTATGGCGATGATCGTGATCGGCTCGCTGCTGGTGCGTGAAGCTCCGGCCACCCAAGCTTCGCCGTCTCCATCGGCCGCAGCCGCCGGAAACGGAGTCAAGGACTATACGGTCGGCGAAATGCTGCGGACCAAGCAAGCCTACCTGTTGTTTGTGATTTTCTTCACCGCCTGCATGAGCGGCCTGTATTTGATCGGCATCGTTAAGGATATCGGCGTGAAGCTGGCCGGTCTGGATGTGCAGACCGCGGCTAACGCAGTGGCGATGATCGCCATCTTCAACACGACGGGACGCCTTGTCCTCGGCGCGCTGTCCGATAAAGTGAACCGTCTGAAGCTGATCGGAGCAACGCTGGCGGTTACCGCAGCCGCGATGTGGACCTTAAGCTTCGCGGAGCTGAATTTCGGAGTCTTCTTCGCTTGCGTAGCGGCTATCGCCTTCTGCTTCGG
>NZ_ASSC01000212.1 GCF_000520735.1 Paenibacillus forsythiae T98 | reverse complement strand
GTGCCTGTGGCTTCCGCCACTACGTCTTTCGCAATCGCGGCAAAATCGCCGTTAGGCTCGGGGGATGCTTCCCCCCGGTCAGCGGCTCCGCCGCTATCTTGTACGCCCTCCGGTTCAAGAGTCCAGTGGGCCAAAAATTCAATGTTGCCCTCCCCGCCCGTGATCGGCGAGAAGGTCAGTCCCTTGAGAATAAAGCCAAGCTCACGGGCCATCGTCAGCACATTCTCGATCACTTCCCGATGGACCGCCGGATCTCGCACGACGCCGGATTTGCCGACCTTCTCCCGTCCGGCCTCAAATTGAGGCTTAATCAGAGCCACAACGTCAGCCGGACGGCTCAGCAGCGCCTTGAGCGGAGGAAGAATAATCTTCAGGGAGATGAAAGAAACGTCGATGCTGGCGAAATCCGGAATGGAGCCTTTGAGATCGGCCGGGGTCATATACCGGAAGTTCGTCCGTTCCATGACGCATACCCGCTCATCCTCCCGCAGCGACCAGTCCAGCTGGTTATAGCCTACGTCGATGGCATACACATAGCTCGCTCCGTTCTGAAGTGCGCAATCGGTGAAGCCTCCGGTGGAAGCGCCGATATCCAGCATGGTGCGTCCGCCAACGTCGATGCCAAACCGCCGCAGCGCCTTTTCAAGCTTGAGCCCTCCCCGGCTGACGTAAGGATGCACAGCGCCCTTCACTTTTAAGGCAGCGCTTCGCGGCACTTTCATGCCGGCCTTCTCAATGCGCTCCTCGTTAGCCAGCACCAATCCGGCCATAATGGCCGCCTTGGCTTTCTCCCGGCTTTCATAGAAGCCCTGCTCGACGAGCAGAACGTCGATTCTTTCCTTCGGACTCCGTTCTTTACCTTTACCTTGCTCCATAGTCATCTCCAACTTCTATTCTCGCGTCTCCATAGGCTTACGAAGATGTAGTTGTCTTGCCGTAAGGATAAGAGCGTGCCGCCCTCATCGATTTGATGCGCCCGCACACCGATTCCACGGTAAGTCCCGTCAACTGGCGCTGCTCCTTAATCGAGCCGTGCTCGACAAATATATCCGGCACGCCCATCAGCTCTACGCTGACGGAGTGCAGCCCGTGCCCGGCATAATACTCAAGCACAGCGCTGCCCAGGCTTCCGGCCTGGCTCGCTTCTTCGAGCACAAGCAGCTTCGTTCCGGCCCGGGCAAGACTCTGCAGCATGGAGCCGTCCAAAGGCTTCAGGAACCGGGCATTGACAATGCCCGCCTGGATTCCTTCCCGCTTGAGCTGATCCGCCGCTTCTTCCGCTACCTGCACCATTGGGCCGCAGGCGATAACGGCGATGTCATCGCCCGGACGAAGCCGTTCCCACGAACCGATCGGCAAGGAGCGAAGCTCGGGATCGAGCGCTGCTCCGGTTCCGTTCACGCGGGGATAGCGGTAGGCGATCGGACCGTCGTTATATTCGAGCGCCGTCTTCATCATATGGCGCAGTTCGTTCTCATCCCTCGGCATCATCAGCACGATATTCGGGATATGCCGCATAAAGGCGATATCATAGACCCCCTGATGCGTCTCCCCGTCCGCCCCGACAAATCCCGCCCGGTCGATGGCGAACATCACGTTGGCGTTATGCCGGCAGATATCATGCACGATCTGATCGTAGGCGCGCTGCATGAAGGTGGAATAGACCGCAAACACCGGCTTCATTCCCTCCATCGCCAGCGCGGCGCACAGCGTCGCCGCATGCTGCTCCGCGATCCCGACATCAATCATCCGGCCGGGAAATTCCTCCGCGAACGGGAACAGGCCCGAACCCCCGGGCATCGCGGGAGTCACAGCGATCAGCCGCTCGTCCTGACGCCCAAGCTCGATCAGCGTCTGGCCGAACACTTCCGTATACATCGGATTGCCGACCGCCTTCAGCACCTGGCCGGATTCGATCTTGTACGGCGTGATTCCATGCCACTTATAGGAATCGGCCTCCGCCGGCTTATAGCCTTTGCCTTTCGTGGTGAGCACATGCACCAGCACGGGGCCCGCCACATTGTCGGCCTGATGGAAGGTATCGATCATGGTCTCCAGATCATGACCATCCACGGGTCCAAGATATGTAAAGCCCAGCTCCTCAAACAGAACGCCGGGAACCATCATGTATTTGAGACGGTCTTTCATCCGTTCCGCGGTCTTCGCCAATCGGCCGCCAATGGCCGGAATCTTCTTGAGCAGCCCTTCCACTTCGTCCTTGGCCCGCAAATAATGGCGGTCCGAGCGAATCCGGCTTAAATAGTTATGCATAGCGCCGACATTGGGGGCGATGGACATTTCATTATCGTTAAGAATAACCATCAGCTTCCGGCGTTCATGCCCGATATGGTTCAGCGCCTCGAACGCCATGCCGCCGGTAAGAGCGCCGTCGCCGATTACCGCAACAACCTTGTTATCCTCCCCCTTGAAGTCACGGGCCATCGCCATGCCCATCGCGGCGGAGAGGGAGGTGCTGCTGTGACCGGCTTCCCAGACGTCATGTTCGCTTTCGGAGCGCTTGACGAAGCCGCACAGACCGTCCTGCTTTCGCAGCGAATCGAACCGGTCCTTGCGGCCGGTCAATATTTTGTGGACATACGCTTGATGTCCGACATCGAAAATGAATTTGTCCTGGGGACTGTTGTAGCAATAATGCAGGGCCAGCGTGAGTTCCACTACTCCCAGATTGGAGGCGAGATGTCCGCCCGTCGCGGACAGCTTCTCAATCAAAAACCGGCGGATTTCCTCCGCCAGACTGTTCAATTGTTCGATCGATAGCGATTTCAGTTGCTTAGGATCATTCAGTTGTGGAAGCAGCACGTGATTTCCCCGCTTTCCTGATGTTGTAAAGTATAGCTTTCATTATAACATAAATGAAACGGCTACCGAAATCAGCCGTTCCCTCATAATCAGTGATCTCTTGACATTAAGTAATCGGCGATTTCGAGCAGCCGCGAGCCGTCCGCAAAGGCGCCTTGCTGTACGGCAGACTTGGCTTCTTCCGTCAGCCGCTCCACTTCCCGGCGGGAGGCCTCCAGCCCGATGAAGTAGGGATAGGTCACCTTCTGCTGCCGGACATCGCTGCCCGTCTTCTTGCCCAGCTTGCTTTCGTCGCCGACAAGGTCAAGGATGTCGTCCTGCACCTGGAACGCAAGCCCGATGCTGACGCCGAACCGGCGCAGGGCCTCAAGCTGCGCTTCCGAGGCTCCCCCTATCCGCCCTCCGGCGAGCAGCGAGAAGACGATCAGATCGCCCGTCTTGTGCAGGTGGATATAACGCAGGCTCTCCAGATCGGTAAGCCCTTGCTCCCCTTCCATATCGGCCGCCTGCCCGCCGACCATACCGCGCGGACCGGCCATTTCAGCCAGATCCTCCACGATGGACAGAACGTCCTCCGCAGGAACACTATACCGGCGGGAGGACTGAACGATGCTGTAAAAGGCA
>NZ_ASSC01000210.1 GCF_000520735.1 Paenibacillus forsythiae T98 | reverse complement strand
CCAGCCTCTAACGGCTACTCCTCCTGATTAGCGTGAGGGTCCAGCAGGTACTCCCCTTCTCCGCTGTCCATATAACGCTGGTATTGATGGCCCCGCACAACGGTGACATGCTTGCCTGTGATATCCGTGGCGATGAAATTTTCCCAGGGCTCAACGGAGCTGTCCGGTTCATCCGCCTCGATCTCCATATCATTGTAGGAATCGATATTGTTTCCCTCCGCCATGGCTGGCGTATTGGAGGTGCCGAAGCTTTCGACGATCTGCCAGGCGTCCTCGCCGTCAAACCCGCTATATTCATGCTCGTCGAGACTGCTGCGGCCGAAGGGGGGAGACAGAAACTCTTCTTCGACCGGGCGCGTATGCGGCTTCTCCTGACGGGGGCTGTAT
>NZ_ASSC01000209.1 GCF_000520735.1 Paenibacillus forsythiae T98 | reverse complement strand
CCCGCCTATCTCGTTGAGGCTTCCGATGTCTTATGGCTGCTTGATCCTGAACCCGTCCGGTTTGAATATGATACACAGTGGGCCTTCTCCTATTGGCGCGAATTGCAGCAGCTTGTGCGAACCGAGGCAGAGAAACAGCAAGTTTTTCTATCGGCTTATGCACTTGAGCGGCTCATGCTGGAGGCAGCAGTGCATATCCATGCGCTCGTTGTGAATTTGATGCGTCGGGCGATGAAGCAGGCCGTGTGTTTGCCGGAATTTCAGGATCTGGAGCGGGAAGAAACATTCGAAATTCGTGTGGCAGAGTATCTCGATCAAAGTGTGTCCGTGTATAAAGAAGATCGCAGACAGGTGGAATCGAATGTCATTCGGGATTGGCTGGAGGAAAAAGAGGAGCATGCGTACAGCTACCAGGCATTGACCCAGGTTCAACTGCCCGATGGAGATTTCAGCCAGCTGGATTTTCGTTATGCCGCTTTTCGTCAGGTTGGAATGAAGCGCACCCGCCTTCATGCTTGTGTCCTGGTGGGAACCGTATGGCAGGATTGCCGATTGGAAGAAACCGATTTGACTTTCAGCTTGCTTCACGGAGCCGATTTTAGCGGTTGTTCCATGGACCATGCCATATTCGACGCCGTTACAGGCAATGCGGGAGACGGCGCTAACGCTTGGCTCGACTGGGAGCCATTAGGATTTAGTGGTGTGGACTTTACAGGAGCGGACTTGCAAGGGGCTTCCTTTAGAGAGGCTCAGTTGCAAGGGGCGGTCTTCCAAGCTGCCTCACTGCAACACGCTTCATTTATCGGGGCCGATCTGACAGGTTCCTGCTTTGCCGGAGCCGATATCACAGGCGCTTCCTTTGAAGGGGCCCGCCTGGCACAAACCGATTTTACAGGGGCAAAGGTACAGGGTGTGCGTTTTACGGAGGAACAGCTAGGCGAGGCCATTGGCTTGACAGAAACGGCCACGTCCTCCCCCTCCCTGCTTCGGCCTGCGGATATAAGCGTCCCATATGTGACCAGTACAGGGGGAACAGCCGCCATGAGATATTTTCGCCTCATGACGGACGAGCGTATTCCGCATCGGGTAGAACCGGCTTCCCTGTCTCCTTCGCAGATCGAAAGCATCCTGTCGGACCAAGGCTCTTTAACGGAGGACTCTCCCCTGTTCTTAACTGTACATACCGATTCACAGACCGTATTTCCCGATTTTCTGGAATTTCCTGTCCCGCTCGTATCCGATCCGCTTAAGGCACTCCTGGAAAAGATTGCTCCGGGGCTAAAATGGAAAGCGGCTATTCTCACTGATTTTCAGCGAGCCAGACAAGAGGTATATTGGGTGCTTCGTCCTCCGAGGCTGGATTGCCTTTCCTCCCAGACCGAGCGGCATCCCAATCACACCTTGAAGCATCTAATACTCCAATCCGGGAATATCGGGTCTCCTGTGTTTCGGATCGCCGGCCTGATGGAGCCTTACATCTACATCGACCTGGCCGTGGCGGAAAGTCTGCTGCGCCGCCCATTTGCAGGTATACGCGTACAACGGGCGGAGACGGCAACAAAGGAGGAATGATCTCAAGTGAACGAAGTGAAGGTACAGCCCGGAACGGGCGGCAAAAAAAGCTACGTGGTAGCAGGCGCGATTTTGAGCTGCAGCTATGGTACCCAGCCCACCCGTTTAAAGCGGCCTGTCAGCCACGGCGTATATGTCAAAAACAAAGCACAGATGAATATCGGGGATTATGCGCCGGGAGTGAACATCCCGCCCTTTGGAAACTGCTCCAGTCCGTTCAATCCTACTGTGCAAGCCAGTCAGATGGTCGATATCTATGGGGTCAGGAAAGCCCCGTGCGTCCCTGTCCTCACCATGCCCTGGCTGAACGGAAAAAGCGACATGAGGATCGAAGGCCAGCCTGCGTTGACGCAGAACTGTACCCAGCATTGCTTGTATCGCGGACAGATCCGCATTGAAAATGACGGGCAGGAGCTGGACTAGCCGCTGAACGAGGCAACCAGCCCTGCATGCCGGAAAGGAGACACGAACAGATTTGAGCCTACAGTTAGCTGGGATTGGCTATGAAAGCCTCCGCTTTTACGGCCCTTTTCAGCCTCAGCTTATTAAGCAGCTCCAAATCAACCGAGCCATCAACGAACATGCTTATTTACAGATGACAGGCCTTTTGTCCGAGGAACAAGGAGCCGCATGGATCGGGCAAGCCATGGAGCAAGAGCCGATTGCCATTCGTCAGTTGGATGGACACGGAGAGGTGCTCAGAAAGCTGTTCCACGGGATCATCACACGCATATCCGTACATTGTGTACGGGGAGTCTATACCTTCGAACTGGAGGCCGCCTCGCATTCGTATCAGATGGATATCCGGGGGAAAAAGCGTTCCTATCCGGATGCCCACCGCACCTATGAGGATCTGGTCACCGCGCTGGTACGCAAGTATAAGTACGGGGATCTGATTGATACCGTAACCCATGATGCCAGGCTGGAGGCATTTGTTCTACAATATGAGGAGACAGACTGGGCCTTTTTAAAGCGTCTCGCCTCCCGCTTCGGCTCTGTGCTGGTGCCGGAGGTGACCGCCGCCTCACCCAAGGTTTTCTTCGGCATGCCGGAAGGTGCGCCACACAAAGTAGAAGAGGATATATCTTATCAGGTACGCAAAACATTTCATGAACTCGGCGCAGGAAAACCGGGGGAACGCGCGGGCTCGTATGTCACCTGTACCATTGAAAGTCTGCAATATTATGCGTTAGGCGACCTCCTTGCGTTGCCGGTCGGGGAAGGCAAGGAGCTGGTCGTCGTACGGGCGGTCACCACTTTAGCGGATGGCTTGCTGCGTACCCGTTATGATCTACAGGCCGAGTCGGATATCCGCTATGCCCGGTATGAGAACGACCAGGTCACCGGGATTTCGCTAACGGGAACGGTGCTCAAGGTCCAGCAGGATTTTATGCAGCTTCAACTGGACATTGATCCTAAGCAAGACCCTGCCAAGGCCTGCTGGTTTCCGGCAGCAACC
>NZ_ASSC01000208.1 GCF_000520735.1 Paenibacillus forsythiae T98 | reverse complement strand
GTCCGCATAGACCTGATCCGCCTTGAACAGCTGCCTTCAAGCGCTCCTCCTCCCGCGTCCAGAGCGGCATCCAGATCGAGCAATGTGTGCAGCAGCACATTGGCGGCCTGCTCGATGTCCGCCATGCGGCTCTCTTCCTCCGGGCAGTGGCTCTTGCCGCCCAGGCTCGGGACGAATATCATTCCGCTTCGGGTGATGGAGGCCAGATGAGCCGCGTCATGGCCGGCCATGCTTCCGAGACGGCAAGAGGGAATCCGAAGCTGCTCCGCCTGCCTTTCGAGGGCTTCCATGACGGTCCGGTCCATCGGAGACGGGGCCTGGTCCAGAATCAGCCTGCGCGTCACCAAGGACCTGCGGCGGCTCGACAACAGCTCCAGCCGAAGACCCCATTCCGTCAAGACCTGACGGAGCTGCTCCCGGGACTCCGCGCGGAATTCGACCAGAAACACGGCTTCCGCCGGAATAATATTGGGCGCGTTCGGCTTGATGTTAAGCTGTCCGACCGTGCCGACCACCCCGGCGGCGGGGAAGCTCCGGCAAATCTGCTCGGCGGCGAGAACGATTTCGGCGGCTGCGGTCAACGCATCGCTGCGGTCTTCCATCAGGGTCGTTCCCGCATGATTGGCTTCTCCTCTCACCGTAACCTCTTCACGGTAGATTCCGGTTATTGCGGTAACGACGCCAATCGGAAGGCTCCGGCGAAGCAGACGTCTCCCCTGTTCGATATGCACCTCCACGAAGGCGCTGACCGCCCCCTCCGGCAGCGCCGCCTCTTCAAAGCGTTCCGGGCTTCCCCCGGCTTCCTTCAAGGCATCCGCCAGCAGCGTCCCTTCGGAGTTCCTCACGCCGATGATCTGCTCCCTTGTAAGCTTGCCCGTGGCCGCCCGGCTGCCGAAGGTGGATAGTCCGAACGGATTGGGCTCTTCCGCGCTGAACGACACCAGTTCAAAGGGATGGCGAGTAGCGATCCCCGAATCATTCAGCGTTCTCAATACTTCCAGCGCCATTAACACCCCGAGCGCTCCGTCGTACTTGCCTCCGTCCGGCACTGTATCGATATGCGATCCGCAGACGATGGCTGGCAGCTCCGGCAGCGCTGCGGCTCTGCTTCCCCAGATATTCGCCGCCGGGTCGATTCTGACGCGGAGTCCCTCCTTTTCCAGCGCCGCCTTAAGCCACGCTCTCGCCTCCAGCTCGGCGGGAGTAAAGGCGGTCCGGTCCAGCCCTCCGCGCGCATTCTGTCCGAAGACGGCCAGCTCCCGAAGGCTGCGTTCAAGTCTGTCCCGGTTGATGCGGGGGCTTTTATCCGTCAACGAGAACCCCTCCTTTTACAACCACCCGTCCCTTCTTGATGACCGTATGCACCAGATTCATCCCGTAGTAATACGGAAGCTGGCGGTAATTGTCGGCGTCGAACAGGACGAGATCCCCCTGCTTGCCAATTTCGATGCTGCCGATCTTCTCCCCTCTGCCAATCGCATAAGCCGCGTTGATCGTACTCGCCGTCAATACTTCCGCCGGGGTCATCCTCATCGTCAGACAAGCGGCGCTCAGGATAAAGGGCATGGAGACGGTAGGCGATGAGCCGGGATTGCAGTCGGTGGACAAAGCGACGGGGACCCCCGCTTCAATCATGCTCCGGGCGGCGGCGGGCCGCTCCATCAGGAACAGGGCCGTTCCGGGAAGCAGCACCGCAACCGTGCCGCTCTTCGCCAGCGCTTGAACGCCCTCCGCCGAGGCCTTCAGCAAATGCTCCGCCGACACGGCGCCAAGCTCCGCAGCCAGCTCCGCGCCCCCGAAGCCTTCCGCGATTTCATCGGCATGCAGCTTCAGCTTGAAGCCGAGTCCTCCCGCCGCCTCCAGAATCCTCCGGGACTGGGCGGTATTAAAGACGCCTTGCTCACAGAACACATCGCAGTATTCGGCCAGCCCGTACTCAGCCACCGCCGGCAGCATTTCGTTAACGACCAGATCGACATAACCTTCCGGGTTATTCCTGTACTCTTCGGGAACGGCATGGGCGCCCATAAATGTCGGGACCACGTCGATGGGGTGAAGCTCATTAAGCGCACGCGCGGCGCGCAGCTGCTTCAGTTCATCCTGTACGGTCAGCCCATAGCCGCTCTTGGCTTCAATCGTCGTGACGCCGTGGAGAAGGAAACGGTCCAGCCGGAGCCTGGATTGCCGCACCAGTTCTTCTTCGGCAGCCTCCCTGGTGCTCCGGGCCGTATTCAGAATGCCGCCGCCCCGCTTCAGAATATCGATATATTTGACCCCTTGAAGGCGCAGCTCCAGTTCATTTTCCCGGCTCCCCGCAAATATCGCATGCGTGTGGGGATCGACAAGGCCCGGCGTAACGACCTTTCCCCTGGCGTCCACAATCTCGGCTTCACTCTGGCGTCTGCTTAAATACTGCTCCGCCAGCGCGTCGGAACCGGCAAAGACAATGATTCCGTCCTCTATAACGACGCTTCCGCTTGCAATGATTCCCAGCCTGGACATGCCCCTGCCCGTTCTCGGCCCGCCTTCTCCATCCATGCAAATCAGCTGGGAGGCGGATTTGACATAGGTTATTTGCCCCATTCTTCGGCCCCCTTCATTGAAGTCCCGGAATATGGACCCCCTTCTTCTTCGCCGTGTCCACGGCAAGCTCATAGCCGGCATCCGCGTGGCGCGCAATGCCCATGCCGGGGTCTGTGGTCAGCACGCGTTCAAGCCGCCTTCCGGCGTCCTCCGTCCCGTCCGCCACCACAACCATGCCCGCATGCAGCGAGTATCCCATCCCGACGCCGCCCCCGTGGTGAACCGACACCCAGCTTGCTCCCGCAGCGGTATTGACGAGGGCATTCAGGATCGGCCAGTCGGCGACGGCGTCGCTGCCGTCCTTCATGCTCTCCGTCTCCCGGTTAGGCGAGGCCACGGACCCGGCGTCCAGATGATCGCGGCCGATGACAATCGGCGCCCCAAGCTCCCCCGAGGCGACCATCTCATTGATGAGCTTGCCGAAGCGGGCAC
>NZ_ASSC01000207.1 GCF_000520735.1 Paenibacillus forsythiae T98 | reverse complement strand
GTGGGTGAGCTGTGCCGCTGGAATGCGGAGACGCGGAAGGGGTAATAAGGGAGTGCCCGAAGCTCCGGGGAACGGATATGCCCGCTCTTTTGAAACGTGAAAATTCAAGAAAATAAACCTTTTTCTCTAGCAACAGCCTGGCCCAGTATGCGTGCCGGGCTGTTTGGCTTTGTATACCGGCTTGTTTCCTTCTTTCATCTTCGTCGTCTTGTATTTAATCCCTCGAATGTGTTATCATATAGGAACATATGTTCTGCATGGAGGGTGGAAAATGCCGAAGACATACGAACCGATAACTTCGAAGACGGGAATGACACGTGTGAAAGAGGAACGGATGCCCTTCGGCTGGTCGGTCAATCCGTACCGGGGCTGTTCGCATGGCTGCAGCTTCTGCTTTGCGAGAGGATTTCAGGGATTCATTGACAAAAAGGCGGATGACGAGTTCCAGAATCATATTCTCCTCAAGATGAACGCGGCGGAAGCGCTGGAGACGCAGCTGGCGGGTCTGGCCAGAAGCTTCAGGCATGATCTTGAAGCGATGAGAAGCGAAGTGGGCGAGGTGATGATTGGAACGGTAACCGATCCTTATCAGCCGATAGAGGGCAGAACGAAGCTGACACGAAAATGTCTGATGGTGCTCGCCAAATACGGTATCAGGACCTCGGTCACCACCCGCTCCCCTTTGATCCTGCGCGACCTGGATCTGCTTGCGAACATGCGCTCCTTATCAGTTAATATCAGCATCAATACATTGAATGACGGGCTTGCGCGCAGGCTGGAGCCGGAATCGCCGCTGCCGTCCAGGAGGCTGGATACGGTCCAAAAGCTAACGGAGCGGGGGATCAGAGCGGGTGTATTCATCGCGCCGATTCTTCCGCTTCTGACGGATGATCCGAGCGAGCTTGAAGCGCTGTTCGCCGCAGCGGCGGACCGGGGAGCAGAGTCGGTTATGACTTCGCTGCTGCGTCTGTCCCGGGATGTGAAGGGCTGGTATTTCCGCACGCTGAAGGAGCAATTTCCAGACAAGCTGGAGCCGTACCGGAGGTTGTATGCGGACGGAGGACATGCCGAAGCGGGATACCGCGAGAGTATGTCCCGGCTGCTGGACGAGCTGCACCGTAAATACGGCCCTGCGTTCCGGGCCGCAGCTGAGAGGAATGCGTCGCCCGGCGGCTATCATGCAGAAGAAGCATACCCCCGGTCCGGACTGACCGAAATCGCCGGGGCTCCGCCGGTTGAGCAGTTGTCCTTCCCTTTTTGAGCGGCGGCAGGGAAGAATGGAGAATCGGCAGGACTGCGAATAGGAAAGAATGCGGCCAGGCAGGGCTTCGCATGGCGGCGAGCGGACAATCGGTGAACCCCGCACGGGACGGGGGCTGGCAAGCGCCTGCAAGAGCGGGGCATAGATGCTTTTCCCCGCAGGCTGCGTTAATATTAAAGGGAAAGTCAGCGGCCTGAAATTAATTATAGAGGTGAGGGATTGGCATGAAGAAACGCGTATTGGGCAAATCCGGTCTTGACGTTTCCGCTCTTGGTCTCGGATGCATGGGCATGTCCGAATTCTATGCCGGACGGGACGATGAAGAATCCATCCGAACGATTCACCGGGCAATCGAGCTGGGTGTTACCTTCCTTGATACGGCGGATATGTACGGAGTCGGCAGAAACGAGGAGCTGGTCGGACGGGCAATTAAAGGGCGGCGGAATGACGTTATTCTGGCCACAAAGTTCGGCAATGTGCGCGCGGAAGACGGAAGACCGCTTGGAATCAACGGTCGGCCGGAATATGTGAAGAAGGCGTGCGACGACAGCCTGCGGCGTCTCGGTGTAGATCATATTGATCTCTATTACCAGCACCGGGTCGATCCTAATACCCCGATTGAGGAAACGGTCGGCGCCATGGCCGATCTTGTGCAGGCCGGAAAAGTCCGGTTTCTCGGCTTGTCCGAGGCATCGCCCCGGACGATAGCCAAAGCGCATGCGGTTCATCCGATCACCGCGCTGCAGACGGAATATTCGCTGTGGAGCCGGGAGGTTGAGGATGAGATTCTTCCGCTCTGCCGGGAGCTTGGCATCGGCTTTGTGGCGTACAGTCCGCTGGGAAGAGGCTTCTTGACCGGTCAGATCCAATCTTTCGACGACTTGGATGAGAGCGACTATCGGAGATTCTCTCCGAGGTTCCAGGGAGACAACTTCCGCAAGAACCTTGATCTGGTTGAACGCATCCATGAAATCGCCAAGGAAAAAGGCTGCTCGTCCTCCCAATTGGCGCTGGCCTGGCTGCTCAGCCGCGGAGACGATATCGTGCCGATTCCCGGAACCAAACGGAGATCCTATCTGGAAGAGAACCTCGGTTCGCTCGATGTAACGCTTGGCAAGGATGAGCTGAGCCGGATCGACGAAGCTGCGCCGCTGGGAGCGGCGGCCGGATATCGGTATCCCGAGGCTTCGATGAAAGCCATTGACAAGTAAAGCCGCATTCATCGAATAGTATAAGATTCACCGCTGCCCGTGTGATATACTTAACAAAGACATTGCCAATACTGGGCATGAAACGTGAAATGGACAGATTCATTTGCGGGGGCTTGCGGAAGGGTGCTGCCTTGGCAATGGACAACGGGTTCCCGGGCGCCGCAAGCATCAAGCCCACAGCTCTAAGCGGGCTGCTTCACTTTGGAAGCGCCCAGGCGTTGCACGCCAGGGAACGGCCTGGCGGGGTCTCTTGCTGTCTTTTGGGAGGAAAACCCACTGTACAGGCTACGGTCAGGCAAGGCTGTATCCTTGTGTTATTTCTTCCGCTTGCAGCGGATGGCGGCCGGGAATTTGCTCAGAATAAACACAGGGCAGCTCGTGCTATATGAATAGGAAACGTCGGCAGTTCGCCTTCAAGAGCCGTATTCGCAGCTTTGGATTCATATTTTTCATTTCTGGGAGGAAGTAGAATGGCTTTTCCAATTGTGCGGCACCGCCGCTTGCGCGCCTCCGCCGGTATTCGCGGAATGGTGCGCGAGACGGTGCTGAATCCGCTGGATTTAATCCAGCCGATATTTGTTACATATGGGACAGGGATCAAGAAGGAAATCGCATCCATGCCGGGCGTCTACCATTTCTCGCTCGACACGCTGAAGGAAGAAGTGGATGACATTGTCTCCCTTGGCATACCTGCGGTTCTGCTGTTCGGCATTCCCGAGACGAAGGACGCCGTCGGCTCCTCCGGCTTTGACGAGAACGGCGTTGTGCAGGAGGCGACGCGCCTGATTAAGCAGTGGCATCCCGAGCTGCTTGTTGTCGCCGATACCTGCCTGTGCGAGTTCACCGACCACGGCCACTGCGGCATGGTGCATACCCATACCGTGGACGGCGTCCTGCACGGCGATGTGATGAACGACGCTTCGCTTGAGCTGCTGACGCGCACGGCGGTGTCCCAGGCGAAGGCCGGAGCGGATATTATCGCGCCGTCGAACATGATGGACGGCTTCGTGCAGGCAATTCGCGCCGGGCTGGATGAGGCCGGGTTCGATCATGTCCCGATCATGTCCTATTCGGTTAAATACGCTTCCGCGTTCTACGGGCCGTTCCGGGAGGCGGCGGATTCGGCGCCGCAGTTCGGCGACCGGAAGACGTACCAGATGGACCCGGCGAATGTGCGCGAAGCGATCCGCGAAGCGGAGAGCGACGTGCTGGAAGGAGCCGACATGCTGATGGTGAAGCCCGCGCTCGCCTATATGGACGTTATCCGCGTTATCCGCGAGCAGTTCGAGCTGCCGCTCGTCGCCTACAACGTCAGCGGCGAATATTCGATGGTCAAGGCGGCCGCGCAGCAGGGCTGGATCAACGAGAAAGCGATTGTGCTGGAGCTTCTGACGGGACTGAAGCGGGCGGGAGCGGATACCATCATTACGTACCACGCGAAGGACGCTGTCCGCTGGCTGCGCGGAGAATAGATCGGAGGTTTCCAAAGACAGGAGGAATCAGGAGTGGGTAAGGACAGTATCGCCCGGAGGGAGGAAGCTTCCCGGGCCGCATTTGAAGAGGCGAAGCATTACATTCCCGGCGGGGTGAACAGCCCGGTCCGGGCGTTCAGATCGGTTGGCTTGACTCCGGTGTATGTGGAGCGCGGAGAAGGCTCCCGAATCTATGATATCGACGGCAACAGCTTTATCGATTATGTCTGCTCCTGGGGACCGCTCATTATGGGACACGCCCATCCCGAAGTCGTCAAGGCGCTTCAGGAAACGGCGGTTAAGGGAACGAGCTTTGGCGCGCCTACGCTGCTGGAGACGGAAATGGCGAAGACGGTTGTGGAGCGCGTCGAGTCGGTGGATATCGTGCGTATGGTCAATTCCGGCACGGAAGCGACCATGAGCGCGATTCGCCTGGCGCGCGGATATACGGGAAAGAATAAAATCCTGAAATTCGAAGGCTCCTATCACGGTCATGGCGATAGCCTGCTGATCAAGGCCGGTTCCGGCGTCGCGACGCTCGGGCTGCCGGACAGTCCGGGGGTGCCGGAAGGCATCGCCTCTAATACGATTGCTGTGCCGTATAACAGTCTGGAATCGGTCAAGCTGGCCTTTGAGCGCTATGGCGATGATATCGCCGCTGTCATTGTCGAGCCGATTGCCGGGAATATGGGCGTTGTTCCGCCTGCTCCCGGGTTTCTGGAAGGCTTGCGCAAGTTGACCGAGGATTATGGCGCCCTGCTTGTATTTGACGAGGTAATGACCGGCTTCCGTGTGAACCGGGGCTGCGCGCAGGGACTGTTCGGCATCCGACCGGACCTGACCTGCTTCGGCAAGGTGATTGGCGGCGGTCTTCCCGTCGGCGCCTATGGCGGACGCCGGGAGATTATGGAGCAGATCGCGCCTACCGGGCCGATCTACCAGGCGGGTACGCTCAGCGGCAATCCGCTGGCGATGGCGGCGGGTCTTACGACGCTGCGGCTGCTGACGCCGGAGGTGTATGAGCGGCTGGAAGCCCTTGGCGCGCGGCTGGAAGCCGGGCTTAAGGCGAACGCGGAAGAGACCGGGATTCCGCTGACCGTAAACCGGGTCGGCTCAATGGTCTGCCCGTTCTTTACAGCGGGCCCGGTAACGAACTACGATACCGCGAAGAGCAGCGATGTGAACCGTTTCCGCGCTTATTTCGGCAAAATGCTGGAGCTGGGCATCAGCCTGCCTCCTTCGCAATTTGAGGGCATGTTTATTTCGGCGGTGCACAGCGAGCGGGATATCGACGACACGATTGAGGCTCACCGCACGGCGCTGAAGGCGCTGTGAAGCCGGGAGAGCCTGTGAGGAAGCCAGGC
>NZ_ASSC01000206.1 GCF_000520735.1 Paenibacillus forsythiae T98 | reverse complement strand
GATGCTGAGGGAGCCGGGGCAGGTAGGCAGCCGGCGGGGCTGCCTGGCGGCGAGGAAGGAAGCGGCGGCACGGTGAAGCTGAGTTTTGCCGGTGATGTTATTTTTGCGGGCAAGGTCGGTGAGCTGTTGAAGAAGAAGGGCTATGATTATCCGTACGCCCGTCTTGGCGGGATGTTCCTGCAGGATGACCTTTCAGTCATCAATCTGGAAACGCCTGTCACCGAGCGGGGCACGGAGGCGAACAAGACCTTTGTGTTCAAGTCGCCTCCGGAGGCGCTGAATGCGCTGAAGGCAGCGGGAGTGGACGCGGTCAGCCTCGCTAACAACCATACGCTGGATATGGGCGAGCAGGGCTTGCGGGATACGCTGGACAATCTGGTAGCTCGGGGCATTCCGTTCGTCGGAGCGGGCCTCGATTCGTCCGAGGCTTATTCGGCGCAATATTTTACCCGCAAGGGAATAACGATCGCCCTGCTTGGCTTCACGCGGGTCATGCCCGAGGCCGGATGGGCGGCTGGTGAAGGCAAGCCCGGTGTAGCCTCCGCTTACGACAGCGGCCCCGCGCTTAAGGCGATAGCTGAAGCAAGGAAGAAAGCGGATATTGTTGCCGTTGTCGTCCACTGGGGACAGGAGCGGAGGAATGAGCCGAATGCGGTTCAGCAGTCGCTTGGCCGGAGCTTTATTGACGCCGGGGCGGATCTCGTCATCGGAGGACATCCCCATGTCCTTCAGGGCCTTGAGCCGTATAAAGGAAAATGGATCGCGTACAGCACGGGCAATTTCATTTTTACGCGTTCTTCCACGAAGACGACCTGGGAGACGGCGGTGTTTCAGGCGGAGTGCAATGTGAAAGGACAATGCTCGATGAGCCTCACGCCTTTTGACGCCAAATTGGGCCAGCCGGTGCCGATGAGCGCCGAGGGCGGGCAGAAGCTGCTGGAGCGTGTAGAATCGCTCTCTTCCGGCAAAGTGGAGATCGACGAGGAGGGCAGAGTGACGGAAGCCGGACGATAGCCGGCCGCCGCAGCCTTTTACACTTCGGAGGTTGTTTACATTTTTTGCGGGAGGGCTGATGATAGGATGAATAATTTGTGTGTCGCCCACCGGGGATTCTCCGGGAAAGCGCCGGAGAACACGCTCGCCGCTGTCCGCATGGCGCTGGAGCTTCCGTATGTAACCTGGATGGAAATCGATGTTCAGCTGACGAGGGACGGAGTGCCTGTTGTGATCCACGATTACAGCCTGGACCGGACGACCAATGGACGCGGCAAAGTGAAAAATACGGACTGGAGCGATATGCGGCTTCTCGACGCCGGAGGCTGGAAGGGCCGCGCCTTTCGGGGGGAAAGGATTCCTTCCCTGGAGGAAGTGCTTGATCTGTCCAAAGGATGTCTGCGGCTGAATATCGAGCTGAAGAACGCGGGCAACCTGTATCCTGGCATCGAAAAGACGGTAACGGAGCTGATCGCCTCCAAGGGGATGCGCGAGGAGACGGTGCTGACCTCGTTCGACCCCGGCACGCTGCTCCGGTGCGAAGAGGCCGACCCCGGTATCCGCCGGGGGCTTATCTTCGACTCCAGGTGGGGAGACCCGGCCGGGCGCGTGCGGGAGCTTGGCTGCTCCTTCTTATCCATCGGCTTCTCCCGGCTTACTCCCGGACTGGCCAGATTCTTGTCGGGCCGCGGGGTCGGCGTTATGGCCTGGACGGTGAATAAAGCGAAAGAGATGCGTCGCCTGGCGGACATGCATTCTGATATAATGATATGTACGAACCGCCCGGACATTTGGGGCGAGACGTTTTTAGGAGTATGACACCAACACGAACAAACCAAGTGGGAAAGAGAGCTGAATGTCAATGTGCGCTGCTGTAAACAACTTATACTGTGTGGGCCGGAACTACAAACTTCATGCGGAGGAACTGGGCAATAAAGTCCCAACCGAACCGCTCATTTTCCTGAAGCCGTCTCATGCCGCCGTTCGTCTCGACAAGGAAACCATTCAGCTGCCGAAGGATTCCGGACAGGTTCATTATGAAGGCGAGCTTGTGCTGCATATCGGGCGCGACTACGTTCCGGGCATAAGCTTGGAAGAGCTGGTTGACGCCATGGCTTTGGGCCTGGATTTCACACTGCGGGACATTCATAACGATCTGCAAAAGAAAGGGCTTTCCTGGACGCCGGCCAAGGGCTTCAAGAATGCCGCGCCTCTGACCTCATACATCCCGTTTCCTTCCAGGGAAGAGCTTGAAGCGACCGATTTTACGGTCCGCAAGAATGGTGAAGAAGTGCAGCGGGGCAATGTGAAGAACATGATTTTCTCGCTGCAGACGATTGTCGATTTCATCGGCACCCGCTACGGGCTGGGCAAGGATGACGTCATCTTCACCGGCACGCCCGCAGGCGTCGGTCCCACCGTTTCAGGCGATTCATTCGAGCTGTATTGGGGCGACCGGCTGATGGGCTCGTGCCTGATCGGATAACGGTGTCTCAGGACCTTGTTGTACTGGAGTTGAAGCCATGCAGTGGGTAATCGGCGTCTTTGGCGCCTTGTTCGTGGCCGGAGCGGCTTATTTGAAGGGATCGCTGAGCTTGTCTGGCATGCTTGCCGCCGTGCTTATGGGCACCGTCTATTTCGGAGCGGGGAACGCCTTCTGGTTCGGGATATTGCTGCTGTTCTTCATCTCCTCCAGCTTGCTGTCGAGACTAAGGGCGGAGCACAAGGAGGAACTGGAACGCTCCTATGCCAAGACGGGCAGGCGGGACGCCGGCCAGGTGTTCGCCAACGGCGGTCTCGGGATGCTGCTTGTTCTGCTGAACGCCGTTTACCCGCTGCCGGCATGGGAGCTGCTCTTCGTCGGCGTGATGGCGACGGTGACGGCGGACACGTGGGCGACGGAGTGCGGAACCTTGAGCAGAAAGCCTCCAAGATCAATACTGAGCGGCAAAATTCTTCCGACCGGCGCATCCGGCGGCGTCTCGCTTCCGGGCACGCTTGCGGCTGCGGCGGGCGGGCTTCTGATCGGCATCGCATCGTGGCTTCTTCGGCAGCTGTCGCCGGGAATGGCCGTACAGCCTCTCATCATTCTGGCGGCTGCCGGACTCGTTGGCGGACTCGTTGGCGCCTTTGCCGATTCCTTGCTTGGCGCTACGGTGCAGCAGATGAACCGCTGCGCCGTCTGCGGCCGCGAGGTAGAAAGCGCCGTCCATTGCGGCCAGCCTGCGGCACATGCCAGAGGGTGGCGCTGGATGACCAACGACGCCGTGAACGCGATCAGCTCGATCGCCGGGGGAGCGGCGGCGCTGCTGATCGGCGGGCTGATGTGATGGGCGGCTCCAAATCTATAGGGAAGGCGAATAACGATTATGAATATTATGACCGTAGAGCATCTTGTCAAAAGCTACGGAGAAAGAGCGCTGTTCCGGGATGCATCCTTCGGAATGGACGAACGCGACAAGATCGGCGTCATTGGCGTGAACGGGACCGGCAAATCGACGCTTCTGCGGATAATAGCCGGGGTTGAAACTCCCGACGAGGGACAGATTGCCATCGGCAACGATGTGCGCGTGCAGTATTTGGCGCAGAACCCGCCTTATGATCCGGACCGCACCGTGCTCCAGCAGGTGTTCGCCGGAGAGAACCCGGAG
>NZ_ASSC01000205.1 GCF_000520735.1 Paenibacillus forsythiae T98 | reverse complement strand
GTCCATTTCCGGAGAAATGGACGGGCCTCTTGAAAATATCCGCCGCACAAGCGCTGGCCGTGGGCGGCGTCAATAGGTAAGCCTCAGGTTCCACTTCCCTCCGCTGGTATCATCCAGATCAGGTTCCAAGGGTCCGAAGCTCGCGGCTCCGTCTCAGTCGGACGACTCCCCTAGTGAAATTGATATCTGTATTCGGTTATGAGCCTATTTACTATACCACATACCTGGTCGTTCCCTCAATGTACCATTTGGGAATTACGGACTCGAAGCCGGCATGATCTTCCATTACACGTTCAATTCGGGCCATCATGTCTTCCGTTTCATCAGGCACGAATTTGATAGTCCATACCATGGAAGATACAAGGACCATCGCCGTATAGAGGGAATACAGCTGCCAGAACGCATCGACCGGCTCACGCCCCTGATGATATCCCTTAATCTGGCCTATGCAAAAGGGCAGGCTGACCTCCGAGCTGAACAAGCCGGCCTTGATAAATTCGTGCACCGGGTCGCCAAAGTCCATCCGGTTAAAATCGATAACGCCCGCCAGCCGCTTGTCCCGGACAATAAGATTTCCCGTATGAAAGTCGTCATGCTGAAGCCGGTTCGGCGCCTCCTTCATCAGCGCAAGTCGGCCCTCGATGAACTCCATCACTTTGGCGCCGCCGGGGATACACAGGCCGAGTCTGTGATATTCCCCCATATAGCGCCGATGCTTTGCCGTTTTGCGCTCGGCCCACGGAGATATTCCGCCAGGCGCCTTGTATTGATGAATGGTTCTCAGTTCGTTCCCCGCTTCCCACCCGATGCGATACTGCACGTCAGCCGAGTATAGCGGCAGCTGGTCCGCTGCGTCATCGCCTTCTATATAGGTAAGAACGTGGTAACCAAGTCCGGTGTCCGGCAATATCCCGATTTCCAGCGGCCTGGAGCATCTGACTCCGTAAGCTTCCATCGTTTTCAGCACTTCGAACTCGGCCAGCTTGTTCCTGTATAGTCCGACATCGAAGATCCTGAGCAGATAGCTGCTCCCGTTCTGTATTACCCGGTACTTCTGGTCGCCGGAATAGCCTTTGTCAATCGGCAGGATGCTTGCTCCGGAGCGCACAAAGGGGACGCTGCGAAGGGTTTGTTCCGCAATACGGTCATTCATCGTTTCGGAGCACCTTCTAACTCGTCATTTTTTAACCCAATGGTCGGGAATGCGTAAGGAAGGCGGAAGCTTGGTCTCCCCGTCGCCTTTAGCCGAGTTGACTTGCGCCTGCGTCAGAAAAATGCTTCCTGTGAGATCCGCCCCGCTGATGTCGGCATCTCTAAAGTCGGCGCCGATCAGATCGGCCGCTCTCAGGTCGGCATCGCTCAGGTCGGCTGCAATGAGCAAAGCGCCTCTCAAATTAGCTCCTCTGAGGTCGGCTCCTTTCAGATTCACGCCTATGAGATCGCTCCCCCTGGGGATTTTAATCCGCCATTTTTGATTTTTATGAGGCCCCGGCGAAGCATTGGCCCGTACCCGTTCGCTTGCTTGCAGAAGCAGGCTGTTCACAATTGCCCGATGGGCGGGGACGTCAAGCTCCAGAATAGACCGTGGATTCAGACAAGTGAGCGCCTCCGTTTGTTCGAGAGCCTTTCGCAAATCTTTATGAATCGGCAGCGTCTCCTCCAAACCGAGTGCTTCATCCAGGTAGCATAGCATTTCATGGAGCTGCTGCATAACAGGGAATACCTCGAACACTTCCTGTGCCAGCGCCGGATGCTCCCGCCAGTCATTTCCGGCATAGGTGATTTGGGACACCTTTTGACCCGCGCCAAAGCATTCATAAACGGCGCACCCTCGAAAGCCTTTGCTCCTAAGCTCCCGATGAATGCCGCAGCGAAAATCCTGCTGCAAGTTTGGACAGGGAACGCCTCCGGCTTTATCCACGGCAAAATCGGCCGATTTGGCGTAGGGCAAAGCCGCACAGCACAAACCAAAGCATCGCTGGCAATCCGCGCTTAAATCTTTTATCCTCTTGTTGTTGCTGATTCCTGAATTCGACATGTCCTGCACTTCCTTTACGAGAAACTACTTGTATTATTCTATAAAGGAATAGCGCAGGAAGTAAACCTTCTTTCATTTTTTCAACACAGGAGATGAGAAAATTCCGGAAATTAGATTAATAAGAGTAATATAGAACGGAAAAACGATACACGCGGCCATCACAATCAATCCAACCACCGGCAGCGGCTCTTCTCCGGGATTTGTAATTGGAAATAGCGACGCAAAGACAGAAATAAACAAAGCATAATAAGGAATCCAGAAAATACAGGTTAAATATCGGGTTCGGCGATTTCCCAAGTGGCGCTTCGTAAGAAAATAAAACAGGATGGACGAAAGGACAAACAGGAGCACATTTACGCCATCCACAATTGTATTTGTCCTGGTCCAGCCCGTAATCCGCTCTAAACGGTAAACATTCACCGCAAGCTCACTTTGAACAAACAGCACAAGAGCGTACAAAGCGCTGATGAAATTCAATCTTAGAACAAGATAAGCCTTATCCATGCGGTTATTTCTGACCGTGTGCGTTCAAATATTCCAGCGCATTATACAGCTTAACGGCGGCTTCGGCCCGCGTCACCTTGCTCCCCGGATCGAACTTCCCGTTCTTGTCCAGCGTGTTGATCTTGTAGACGAGAGAACGCTGAATGACGCCCAGGTTGTCAGGTGCGATTCGGTCCTCATCGGCGATTTTCGCCGGAGCAATCTTGATCATTGGCAGAATGTTGCCTTTTTCGAGCCCCTGCACGAGCAGAACAGTGAATTGCTCCTTGGTCATCGGTTCCTTGGGATCAATGTCCGCCGGGATTTCGACGCCGTTAAAGTGCGCATTAATAAAAGCCTGGGCATACCAGACGTCATCCTTGACTTTGGAGAAAATATCGCTGGCCACGGGAGCCTTGATGAATCTAATGGCGTCAAGATTAAGATCCAGACCGCCCGAAATAAACTGGATGCCCTCCGCTGCGCTAATGACGGACCCTGGCATAAACCGCGAGCCGTATACGCCCTTAACGAGTCCGCGGTCCTTCAGGCTTGCGATCTTCTCCTTGCCCTGAACAGAACCGATATCGGTGAATCCGCTGCCGGCGGCAAAGAGCGCGCCTCCTGCCGACAGCATCAGTAATGCGCTGATTGAAATGGCTGCTAAAGATCTTTTGGTCGAAAACATAGGGCTGCACCTCCTGCTAAGTACGGCGTAGGAGCCGTCATATCCCTTAACGAAGGACAAGGCGGAAAGGTTGCGGACGGGAGGAAGGAAAGGCTAATTAATCCAATTCCCGGAACAGCAGATTGCGGTAAGGATAGGGGGAACCGCTGTATTTGAACAGCAGCGCGACGCCCGACTCCTCAATCGTCACCGACCGCAGCGCGCGGGTGTGGACCAGACCCAGGACCATCCGCATCACCGCCTTGCGGTCATTCCGGCGGATGCCGCGGGCCAGAGCGGCGGAGAAATTCCGGTTAGCGGACAGCTCGCGGTACAGCGGCAGCACAGCGCGGGCAATCCGGCGGTGTACCGCCGTGCTGAACGTAAACTGCACGAGTCCCGGCGGGATGGTCGTGCCGTTCGTATACAGCGCAAAAGGCGGCGGAAAGGTAAACGTAATAAAATAGCCGATGGCGTTCGTGCCGTATCCCTGCCGGGCGGCTTCCGGCGCCGCAAGCTTCAGCAGCGTGCTCATAAGCCCGAGGTCGGCGCCGACAACCGCGCGGGACCAGGCGCTTGCATAGCTCCGGCTCCCGGCGATTGCCCGGTAGAACGGCAGCATTCCCCTTGCCACCTTGGTCAATATGTCGGCCGTAACGGC
>NZ_ASSC01000204.1 GCF_000520735.1 Paenibacillus forsythiae T98 | reverse complement strand
CGGCTAAGCCCCCTAAATCCGGAGTCATGCCCTACAATTAACAAGCGTTCGTAAAATAACTCGTTATTTCAAGGTATTACATGGCTTTATGGAATTTCGAGGAGTCCTCCAGCGTCTTGACCCATTCGGAGAACTTCGCAGGAGGCATTAATTTCAAGCTGCCATGCATCTTGCGGTTGTTGTAGAAATCCATGTATTGATCAAGGGCCTCATAGGCTTCGTCGAAGCTCATGAATTCTCTTGTTCTGAACAGATCGCGTTCCAGCAAGCTATGAAAGGATTCAATGTAGGCATTCATATTCGGTGTCCGCGGCGGAATGCGTTCGTGAATCATATCCAGGCTTTCACAGGTATCTCCAAATAACTTGCTAACGAATTGCGGCCCGTTGTCTGTTCGAATCACAGGCAGGGCTTCTCCGGATTGGAGACGACTCTGTAGCGCCCGCCATAGCGTTTGGACCGCATGTTTGGCCTCACATACGGGTCCTCTGTACTGCTGGACCACGACCCGATCAAACACATCAATGATGCTAAGCACGAAAAAGAAACGTTCCTGGCCGATGATATAGCCGTACTTAATGTCCATTTGCCACAACTGGTTGGACCCGGTGACCACCCGGTTTCTAGGAAGCCGGCGTGGATGTGAAGGGAGGCGCTTATAAGGCTGCTTCAGAATCCCCAGCTCCTTACACAAGCGATACGCTTTCTTCTTATTCAGCTTCACGCCATACCGGTTACGAATACATTGCGCAAGTAGCTTGTAGCCATAGACATGCTCTTCGCCTTCGAGGAACTCAAGCAGCCACTCCTTGATTTGTTCGTCGCTGACCCTCTCTCCCGTAACTGCGAAGGAGTAGCCGGGTACCGGACGACCCATCTGGCCTTCTGCCTGGCGTGTTGTTGCCGGACGGGTAGCTCGTTTTTTACGGTCGTAGTACGTCGATTCGGATAATCCAAGGATGCGCAGAACCCATGCCACCGGTTCCCCCCGCTTAATAAATAGGTCTGCTACTTCGAATTTTTCGGATAAGCGGGGG
>NZ_ASSC01000203.1 GCF_000520735.1 Paenibacillus forsythiae T98 | reverse complement strand
CCTGTGCCGCCCCTTTTTACGGAGGCCACTGAAAAAGTCATCCAGTCATAGAAAGAGACAGTTTCTCAATAATTTGAGGAAGCTGTCTCTTTCTTTCGGTATACTGAAAGCATCAAATTAAAGGCTGGTGGTCCGGATGCTTCCGAAACAGCAGAGCTTAATCTTAAGTCCCTATATTGAACTCTACAACATCTTGGTTCCCCAAGATCACATGTTGCGGAAAATGGACGAACTGGTGGACTTGAGCTTTGTCTACGAAGAGCTTCAGGAGAGCTATTGCCACGACAACGGACGCACTGCGCAGGACCCGGTCCGGATGTTTAAGTATTTGCTGCTCAAATCGATGTTTGACTTGTCCGATGTCGATTTAGTCGAGCGTTCGAAAACGGATTTGGCGTTCAAGTTCTTTCTGCATATGGCCCCTGAGGAAGAAGTGATCGAGCCCAGCCTGCTGACCAAGTTCCGCAAATTACGGCTTAAAGACATGAAGCTTTTCGATGTGAACAAATGTAAGATTTGCCCGCTTCGCGAAGGGTGTTACAAGGAAGGGGCAAAAAACAAGACCTATTCGGTCAGCCTAAAGAGTGATGAGCATCTGGCACAGGCTGTATTTCAAGAAAGTGAAGCGTTTAAGGCTAAGGCTAAAGAACGGTACAAAATGAAGCCAAGAACAGTGAACTTAAGCGTAGACACGGGTATGAGGTTGCATCCTCCTCGGGTCTGGTTGGTATGGAAATACAAGGAGCGACGGCGATCTTTGTAGTGAACCTGAAACGAATCTTGAAGTTGCTGGAGCAGTAAGCCTCATCTCCTCCTGTGACAGCAGCAAAAAGACGACATTTCATTCGCAAATACGTGAATGAGTGTCGTCTTTTTTGATAGTTTCTCTTTCAACTCTTTGTAAAAGCCAGGTTTTTCAGCGGCCTTTTAAAAGGCACATTGTTGAGGGCATCCAGCTTTGATTTTTCCGGATAATGATAGACAAGCGGATATTCCTGCGGGGCTTTGCTGTTGTCTTCTTGTATCCGAAGCACGACTGCGGTAATG
>NZ_ASSC01000202.1 GCF_000520735.1 Paenibacillus forsythiae T98 | reverse complement strand
CCCGCCGGTAACGAGCACCGTCGTTTCTCCCAGCGGCTTGCCGCTCTCCCCCACAATCTCCACTAAGGGTTCACCACCACGGATACGGCAAGCTGATCCCAGTCAATATGCTCACGCAACCGTTCGTTCACTTCATCCAGCGTGATCGATTCGTATTCCGGAAGGACACCGAAGAAGTCGCCGCCGCGGAACTGATAGCGGGTAAACTCATGGGCAATGCTCTCCGGAGAGTTCAGCATACGCAAATGTCCGCCGATTTTCTTGTTGCGGGCCCGGATAAAATCGCGTTCCTCGAAGCCCGTCTGAAGAATCGCGTCAATCTCCTCCCTGATCCGTTTCAGCAGCAGGTCGGGGTCCTTCGTGTCCCCGCCGATCGCGGAAAAGGCATACTGCGGCGAGCTGTTGTATTCATGTCCGAAGCTGTCGGAGATCAGCTCTTCATCGTACAGCTTCTGGTAGAGAGCGGTGCTGCTGCCAAGCAGAAGGTCAAGCATCAGTTTGGTGGTCAGATCGCGCCGGACAGCCGCCTTCCCTGACAGCCCGGCTTCTTTTTCCTTGAAACCGAACAGGCATTTAGGCATAGAAACGGCCAGCTTGTTCTCCAGACGCTTCACGCCAACCTCCTCCGGCTCCCGCTCAAAAATCCGTTCAATCTCGCCCTGCGGCTCGTAAGCCTTCCGGCCCTGATTATTTCGCACCAGCTCAAAGACCGCTTCCGGATCTACGCCCCCGACGATAAAGAGAAGCATGTTGCTCGGATGGTAAAAAGCATTGTAGCACGTATAGAGTGTTTCTTTGGTAATTGGCGAGATGGATTCCACCGTGCCGGCGATATCGATTCGTACCGGATTTTTCTGATACATTGCTGCGATCAGCCCGAAATAGACGCGCCAGTCCGGGTTGTCGGCATACATATTGATCTCCTGGCCGATGATGCCCTTCTCTTTCTCCACATTCTGGTCCGTAAAATAGGGGCGCTGCACAAAATCGATCAAGGTTTCGATATTCGTCTCTATTTTTTCGGTGGCGGAGAACAGATAAACCGTCTGCTCAAAGCTCGTAAAGGCATTGGCCGAGGCTCCGTTGGACGCAAAAGTGGCGAAAATGTCGCCTTCCGGCTCCTCGAACATTTTATGCTCCAAAAAGTGGGCGATGCCGTCCGGCACCGTTGTTTCCTCGCCTCCGGCTACGCGGAAATGATTATCCACCGAACCGTATTTGGTTGCAAATGTGGCGTATGTTTTGGTAAATCCCGGCTTCGGGAGCACATATACCTTCAGCCCGTTATCCAAAACTTCGTGATACAGCGTTTCCTGGAGCCTTTCATAATGGATCTGTTCCACAGCTACTCCTCCTTCTGTCCCGTCAGGAAATAGATCGTATCCAGCTGGACGGTAGCGGCTGCCCGCTTCACTTCTTCCGCGCCGGAAGCTTCCACCTGGCTCAGCAGCTCTTCCGCAGTACGGTCTTTGCCGGACAGCTGGCGGTTGAAATCAAATGCAATCATCTCAAAGGCGGAGTCCTGGATTTCCGAAAGCAGATTGCGGATCATCGCCTTGGTCTGATTCAGCTCCAGGTCGCTGATATTTCCCTTCTTCATTTCATCAAGCTGCTTGCGGATAATGTCCACGGCTTTGCCGTAGTTCTGAATTTCAATTCCCGACTGGATTGTGGCAATTCCCTTATGCCCATCGTAGCGGGAGGACGCGTAATAAGCCAGACTCTCCTTCTCCCGGACATTCACAAATAGCTTGGAATGAGGGTAACCGCCCAAAATGCCGTTGTACATCAGCGCATGGGCGTAGGCGTCGTCCTTGTAAGTAATGGAAGTGCGCAGGCCCATGTTCAGCTTGCCCTGGCCGACATCCATCCGTTCTTCGACTGTGCGGACGTCCGTAACGGTCCGTGGAGAGAACCGGGATTGATACGGGACGGAGACTGCGCGGCTGCCAAGGCCAAAATGCCGCTCCACCAGCTTCTCCACTTCTTCGGGCGTCGTGTCGCCGACGACATACAGATCAAGAATCGCTCCTTCCAGCCAGGAACGGTAGGAACGGTGCAGCGATTCCGGGGTAATCGCGTCCAGATCCGCCCTTTGTCCGAGCGGATGAAGCCGATACGGCTCTTCCCGGCACATTTCCTCGATACAGCGCTCGGCCGCATATCTGATTTTGTCATTGACGATAGCTTCCAGCTTCTTGCGCACCGTCTCACGCTCTGTTCCGACATAAGAAGCCCTGAAGCTGTCCCCTTCCAGCACAGGCTGGGTAATCACTTCTCCCAGAAAGGCGAACGACTGGCTAAGCAGGCTCTCCTTGCTCTGTACAAATGAATCGTTGATGGTGTCCATGCGGAACTGAATAATCTGATAATCGCCGCGCTTATACACATCGAATCCGAAGCCGGCCCCGTACAGCTCTTCCAGCCGTTCGCGGAACTGGGTTGTCTCCGGATAAGAGGCCGTACCCCGGCGGAGAACGAAAGGAATCAAGGCAGTGGGGGTGACCGTCTCTTCGGCCAAGGGAACGCCGGCATACAGCGATATCGCATAGGTCTTGAACGTCTTCGTCGGCAGCACGTGAATCCGGATGCCTCCTACGTTGCCATGCTGGAATACGTGATTGGTCAAGTCAAAAACTCCTTTACGGCCTGAATAGTTGCTTATATACCATGTTTATGAAGTAATATTCATTCTAAACCATTCCAAAGTAAGGAAGCAACCGAAAGACGAGTCTTCCGATTGCTTCTCGATAGCAGCGCGGTTTGGATTACATGCAGAAAATATGCTCGCCAATCGTCTTCACTTGCGGACGCGTCCAGATCCATTTGGAGGTTGCCGTCCTCGGATTGAAGTAATACAGACAGCCTCCCGTCGGGTCCCAGCCGTTGAGCGCCTGCTCAACCGCCTTGCGGGCCTGCTCATTGGGCGTCAGATAAATCTGTCCGTCGGCGACGGCGGTAAAGGCTCCGGGCTGGAAAATAACGCCCGATGGAGTGTTAGGAAAGCTCGGGGATTTGGTCCGGTTCAGAATGACCGCAGCAACAGCGACCTGTCCTTCAAACGGTTCCCCCCGCGATTCCCCGTAAACGGCGTTGGCCATAATCTTCAAGTCATTCTCGGACAATCCCATTGTATTTCCCGATGCCAACCCGGCCGTGTTGCTTGCCGTTTTATTGGCGCCCTGCTTGTTTGCCGCGTTTCTGGCGGTCTTCGTTCCGGAGGATGGCTCCGTCGGGCGCCAGTTTTTGGTGGCGTTGTACAGCTTCAGCTTCGTCTTTGCTCCGACAACGCCGTCGGCCTTCATGCCAAATTTCCATTGGAACCATTTGACTGAGTTCAACGTTGTGCTGCCGAAATGGCTGTCTATTTTGCCCGCGTAATATCCAAGGTGCTTGAGGCGTCCCTGAAGCTCGTAGACATCCTGTCCGGAGGCGCCGTATTTAATGGGGACCGTGCTGAAAGCCGGCATCGCCTCATCGTAAGTTCCGGCATCGGACGAAGAACCCTCGGCTGTCTGCGGAACCTTCGGCGATGTCTTCTCTCCGGCGAACCGTTCGATCAGCGGGGCTGACGCAAGCGTAAGGGCTAGTACGGCAATAATCCAAAGCTTCTGATTCTTCATTTGGCTTCGCTCTACCTTTCTCTTGTAAGTTCTGCATGGATGGCTAACGTTATTATGACGACAGCGCCAGAATCCTATGCACCGCCCTAATGAAAAGAAGGAGGAGCCGTTGAAGAATAAAACAACAAAAAGCGCTCCTTTTCCATAGAAAAAGAACGCTATGCTTAAATTGCTGCCCTGTAAGGATCAGGAGCTGATCCGGCTCTGCTGATACTGCTCCAGCGAGATCAGCACCTCCCGTGGCTTGCTGCCTTCGTAGGGTCCGATCACCCCTCTGGCCTCCATCGAATCGATCAGTCTGGCAGCGCGCGTGTATCCGACGCGCATTCTGCGCTGAAGCAGTGAAACTGAAGCCTGCTTGGCTTCCAGCACGATCTGCACCGCCTGC
>NZ_ASSC01000201.1 GCF_000520735.1 Paenibacillus forsythiae T98 | reverse complement strand
CCGCCGATGAATTCTTTATCGATATCATCGGCAAGGGAGGGCATGCCGGGACGCCGCACCGGACGGTTGACAGCATCGCGGCCGGAGCGGCGCTCGTCACGCAGCTTCACACCATCATCAGCCGCTCGGTGGACCCGCTGAAGCCCGCGGTCTTAAGTGTAGGCACCATTCAGGGCGGATACGCCCAGAATGTCGTGGCGGAGCGCTGCCGGATTACCGGAACGGTCCGGGCCTATGATGGCGAGACCAGGCAGCTGCTCAAACGCCGGATCGAAGAAATGGTGGCTTCGGTTCCCGCCGCCTACGGCGCCGAATCGAAGCTGGATTATTTAATGGGCTACCCGCCGCTCATCAACGATGAAGGCGAGGCGGCGCGTTTCTTCCGGGAAGCGCCTGCCGCGCTCGGCGATTCGGTTCGGGTTGAACGGATCGAGAAGCAGATGCCTGCCGAGGATTTTGCCTATTATGTCAAGGAGATCCCCGGGTGCTTCATGTTCGTGGGGGCCGGAAATCCCGGGAAGAACGCGGACTATCCTCATCATCACGCCAAATTCGATATCGACGAAACGGCGATGCTGCACGGGCTGAGGCTGCTGATCGCCATGACGGATTCCTGCCTGGGCGAAGCGAAGGGCGAATAATTTTGCCGTAACGGGAGAACCTACTTGCGTAATACGGATGCGCCAGCGCACTTTTTTGCGCTTGAGCCGGTATCGGCGGCGTCATCCGACAAGCGAAAGGAGGTTTCTTCATTGAAGAAAACAGTTCAGGAAGTAATGACCACCCAGCCGGTTACGGTGACTCTGCAGGACAACATTTATGAAGCGGCCGTCAAAATGAGAGACAACGACACCGGATTTATTCCAGTTGTTGATTTCTCCGACGGCCATACGCTCATCGGCGTGGTTACCGACCGCGACCTTGTTATTCGGGGATATGCCGAGAAGCACTCGGGATCGACATCGGTGGAGAGAGTCATGACGACAGGAATCCGCTGCGCTTCGCAATCCACTACGGTGGATGAAGCCGCCGAACTGATGGCTTCACAGCAAATCCGCCGCCTGCCCGTAACGGACGGCAAGAAGCTGATCGGCGTTGTATCCATCGGCGATTTGGCGGTGCGGGGGATTTTTGCGGACAATGCCGGAGCCGCGCTGTCGGATATATCCGAGCAGCATCACATGCACTAGACCGTTCTTATCTATAAGCTCATACCCGGTTGCCGGGATGGGCTTTTTCCTTATGGCGAGGGGGATGAACATGATGAATAAGGGACCGTGCCTGGTGCGCAGAGACCGGACGGTGCTGCTGGATTGCGGCCACCCGGAGTTCGAAGCAGCGCGGGAGCGTCTGCCGGTGTTCGCGGAGCTGGTCAAGAGTCCTGCGCTCTATCATACATACCGGATAACGCCGCTGTCGCTATGGAACGCGGCCGCGCTCGGAGCTTCTCCGGAAGAAATCACGGAATGCCTTGAGCGGTTCTCCGGACGGGGACTCCCTTCCGGGCTTGCGGAAGAGATCAGGCTGCTGATGTCCAGATACGGAAGGCTCGCCTTGCATTCGGCAGATGAAGGGGAGAGGCTGCTGCTTCGGGCCGACAGCGAAGAGCTTCTGAATGAGCCGGAGGTGGGAACGACTGCGGCGGCATGCGGCTACCTCAGAACGGGTCAGCTTGAAATGGCCGGCAGCGCCGCCCGCCGGGGCATGCTGAAGCAGGAGCTGGCCCGGGCGGGATATCCTGTACTGGACAGCGCGGGTTACCATAAGGGCGAAGCGCTGGATATCCGCTGGCAGGACGGGGACCGTTCCTTTGAGCTGAGGGATTACCAGCGTGAAGCGGCCGAGCGGTTCAGGGCTTTCGGCGCCAGCGGGATTGTGGTTCTGCCCTGCGGCGCGGGCAAGACCCTTGTCGGTCTGGCCGCGCTGGAGGCGTCGAAATGCGAGACGCTGATCCTGACCTCCAATGCGACCTCCGTCCGTCAATGGACAGAGGAGCTGAAGCTGCGAACCCATCTGCCTCCCGAATCCGTCGGTGAGTATACCGGCGAACGGCGGCAGGTGCGGCCGGTTACGGTGGCGACTTATCAGATGTTGACGCACCGCGCTTCCAAAGGGGACGGCTTCAAGCACATGGGGCTGTTAGGCGAGCGGAATTGGGGGCTGATCGTGTACGATGAGGTTCACCTGCTGCCCGCTCCGGTCTTTCGCGCGACAGCCGAGATACAGGCTACGCTCCGGCTGGGCCTTACCGCTACGCTCGTCAGGGAAGACGGGAGGGAGGGAGATGTGTTTTCCCTGATCGGCCCGAAAATTTACGACTGCCCCTGGAAGACGCTGGAGGATCGTGGCTGGATCGCGGCTGTAGAGTGCCTAGAGATTCCGGTGCCGATGGAGCCCGAGGTCAAGAGGCGGTATCTGCACGGAACGGCCAAAGAGAAGTTTCGTCTCGCTTCGGCCAATCCCGCCAAAGCGGAAATGACGGTGAGGATCATCAAGGCCCATGAAGGGGCTTCCATCCTTGTTATCGGACAGTACCTTGACCAGCTTGCGGAGCTTGCCGCGATCACCGGGGCTCCGGTCATTACCGGAAAGACTCCGCAGCAAGCCCGGATGAAGCTGTACAGCGAATTTAACGAAGGCGTCTTGCCGGTGCTGATCGTATCCAAGGTGGCCAACTTCGCCGTCAATCTTCCCGACGCTTCGGTTGCCATTGAAGTGTCGGGCGCGTTCGGCTCACGCCAGGAGGAAGCGCAGCGGCTGGGACGGGTGCTGCGCCCGAAGCGGGGAGACAACCGGGCTTTTTTCTATACGCTGGTAACGGAGGACAGCCGGGAGCAGGAGTTCGCGCTTCGCCGGCGGCTGTTCTTGACGGAGCAGGGCTACGAGTACACCGTAATGCGCGGGTTTGGCGATGAATCCGGGACAAGGGCTGAGGAACCGGGGGGCGAGAATCCGCACAGCAAGGAGGCTTTCGGATCATAATGGTAACGATGAGTGGCGGGCATAACGGAGAAGAGGCTGCCGGGCTGCGGAGATTGTCCGGGCTTGCAGCCGAGGTACTGAAGCGGATTTGCGCGGCGCATGCGGACCAACCGTTTCAGGAGGGCAAGGAGGCTTCGCTTCGTCCTGATGAAATGACCCGCGCGGAGTTCAGATTGGCGGTCGCAGACCTTTGGAGGCACGGTTGGCTCGCTGCGGTCCGGAAAATTGGAGGGGAGAGACTGTTCTTTATTCCGCCCGAAAGATGGGAGGCTGCACAGAGCCATTTTTTTTCGATCACCCCCTCGGCCCTGGACCCCGGCGGGATTCAGTTGTCTGTCCGGACAGGTCCGGGCCTTGCGGGAGAGCTGTTCCGCGTTCTGCGGTTTGCGGCGGAGGAAGGACTGCCACTGACCTCCAAAGGGGCTGTGCATAAAAAATATGTCAACCAGCTCGCCGCCAGGCTTCAGATGAGCGAGGAGCACTTGCGGGGACTTGGACTTCGCCCCCCGTATCCTGAC
>NZ_ASSC01000200.1 GCF_000520735.1 Paenibacillus forsythiae T98 | reverse complement strand
GGATCAACCAGACGATCATGCTGTCATTGTCGATGGTCGTCATCTCGTCGATGATCGGCGCGCAGGGAGTCGGGGCCTATGTGTACCGCGCCGTGTCGCAGGCCAAGACCGGCGCCGGCTTCGAGGCGGGACTCGCGATTGTCGTACTCGCCATCCTGCTGGACCGCCTGACCCAGAACGCGCTCAAAATCAAGCACAAATAGGAGGATTTACATTAATGAACAAGAGAAACCGCCGAAAATTTATGTCCACTGCCATGCTGGGACTCCTGCTGGCCGCCGTAATGCTGTCCGGCTGCTCGTCCTCGTCTTCGAAGAGCGGCTCGCAGACCGTCAAGCTGGCTTATGTAGCCTGGGATTCTGAAATCGCCAGCACCTATGTTGTCAAGGAAGTGCTGGAGTCGAAGCTGAACAAGACGGTTGAGCTGCTCCAGGTTGACGCCGGGCCGATGTTCGCCGGGGTAGCGGGCGGAAGCGCGGACGCGATGGTCGCGGCCTGGCTGCCCAGCACGCATGCTTCCTATATGGAGAAATACGGTAAAGATCTGGAGGATCTGGGCGCCAACCTGGATGGAACGAAGATTGGACTAACGGTTCCTGCCTATATGAAGGCGGATTCGATTGAAGACCTGAACGACAAAGCGATTGCAGATTCGCTGGACCATAAAATCATCGGCATCGAGCCGGGCGCGGGCATCATGTCGGCAACGGAAAAAGCGCTGGCCGACTACAAGCTGGACGGCTATACGCTGGTGGAAAGCTCGTCGGCGGCAATGGCTCAGGAGCTGCAAAAGGCTTATGACG
>NZ_ASSC01000199.1 GCF_000520735.1 Paenibacillus forsythiae T98 | reverse complement strand
GCAACCAGCACACCAATTACAGCAGCCGGGACGGACGTGTGCCCATCGCTATCGTGGACCATATCAGCGGAGGGACAATGGGCAGTATGGACAATTGGTTCTCGTCTCCTAACAACAAGGTCAGCAGCGCCCACTATGGCGTTTCCCGATCCGGCGAGATCCATCAATATGTGGACATCCAGAAGATGGCCTGGGCGAACGGGATTACTGCGGCTGCCATCCCGAAGGCGACGGCGGCTATTGTAAAAGAGATGGCGCCGACCAATCCGAACAAATATACCGTGTCCATCGAGCATGAGGGAACAGACGGAGAGCTGACAGAGGCGCAGTTCCAGGCGACGGTCTGGTTGCATAAGCACATTGCCAGTGAGATTAACCGGATTTACGGCCGGGAGATTGTGCTGGACAGCAAGCGTGTCATCGGTCATTTTCAAGTTGATCCGGTCCGGAAACCGAACTGCCCGGGGCCGAATTTCCCGTGGGGCCGGTTGTATTCTGCTCTTCAAAAGAAGGAGGACGACGAAGTGAAAAAGGACGTTATTGTGTCGGTGAAAGTGGACGGCAAAAAGGTCGCTGACGGCATGATCGAGAACGGGGTTACCTATGTACCGGCTCGAGCGCTGGTTGAAGCCATGGGCGGGACGATTACCCACGACTCGAAGAACAATGTCGTCTTAGTAACGAAAGGAGTGAAATAATCTATGAATAATCAAAATCTTACTGATGTATTGGCCTTTGCTAGTCTTCTGACTGCATTTGTTCTGGCAGGGGTGCAGTTCGTCAAAACAACCGTCACTTTGCCAAAGAATATCATCCCACTGATAGGCGTTGGGATCGGCCTGGTGATCGGTTGGGCAGCTGCGCCGTTTACCGAGCTGGAGTTGGTGCTGCGGTTGTGGTCCGGGGGATTGGCCGGGTTATCAGCGACAGGGCTGTTTGAACTGGCGTTTAATAATCGGACGGGAACAACGAAAGAATAGATTAAACAAC
>NZ_ASSC01000198.1 GCF_000520735.1 Paenibacillus forsythiae T98 | reverse complement strand
TTCGAAACCCCGCCAGCAGCAGCGCCGCACAGCATACCCCAATCAGCAGCAGCGTTCCCTTGCTCCAACTCATTATCCGTCTTTCCATCGTCCTTCTCCCTCCCGGTTCTGTTCTAGCAATCTACTAGACAGGATAACCGATTCGAGAGATTTTATACCGGATCAGGAAGAAACGACGGGCGGTGGTCCCTGAAAGACGCAAGTACGCCTCTTGCAGACAATACAAGGCTATTTATAAGTATGAAACTTGATAGTCCAGCATTGGACAAAACAGCGGCTCGGCCTGCCGGGGGCATTGGGCGCTTATTGCGACCGCCTATCGGTTCAGCCATTCCGCCGCAGGGTTGATATGCGTCTACGGACGCGCCCCGTCGTATGTCTCCACCC
>NZ_ASSC01000197.1 GCF_000520735.1 Paenibacillus forsythiae T98 | reverse complement strand
AGCCGCCAGTCCATGCTGGCCGTGATGCTGTCCGTTATCCTGTTCGTTCAGGAGAAGCTGGATAACGGCCGCGACCTGCTTTCCTTGCTCTATGATACGACCTTGTTTTTCCAAATGGCGCTCTATCTGTTCGTTGGCCTTGTCGTCGGCTACAGCGTCGAGCACCGCATCCACAAGCTGAACCGCGCCGAGCGAAAGCTGGTTCAGGCTGATGAAAAATACACATTTCTGTATGAGGTGTATGAAGATACCCGCTCGGTCAAAGACCAGCTCCAGCAGCAAATCCGGACGACCGAGGACAGCTTCGGCAAAATCAACGCGGTGACCAGGGAGCTGGAAAGCCTGGAACCGGAAAGGATCTTCCTGGAGGCCGTCGGCGTAGTCGAGAAAATTATGCGAACCGATCAGGTCAGCATTTATACCGTCAACAAATCCAAGCAATATTTGCGGCTGGCCGCCCACTCCTCCGGAGCTTCCCTGGCGAGCGCCCGTTCCTTGAAGGTGGATGAGCATCCCCATATTCTATCCTTGCTGCAGGGCCAACGCCTTTATGTCAATAAGGAGCTGCTGCCCGGGCTGCCCCTGCTTGCCGCGCCGGTTATCAGCAGCGGAGAGGTTGTAGCCGTCGTAGCCGTTCATACCGTCGAGTTCAGCCGTTTCACCCAATACTATCAGAACCTGTTCAAGACGGTTGTCGACCTTATATCCTCCTCGCTGTCACGCGCCCATGCCTATATTGAAGCCTCGGGTGGCCGCAGGTATATTGACGGGGGGGATGGCCGGATTCTGCGGACAGAGGCTTTCAGAAGCATCCTGGCCAGCAAGCAGGCCGCCAGCGAGCGGTTCGGCGTCGATTATGTGCTGCTCTCCACCGGAATCCGGAATGCGTCCGCCGACTTGGCCGAGCGTATCCACACCTCCCTGCGCGAGACCGATTATCTGGGCCTTGGCGAAGATGGAGAACTGCTGATCCTGCTTAGCAATTCCAACCAGAAGGATGCCCAATTTGTGATGGACCGTCTAGCGGAAAAAGGGGTCCGTCTGCATGAAGGAGTGGAATCCTTCTATGTATAAGCTCCTGTATCTGCTGTATATCGCGGCCTCCGCCTGTTATTTCTTCCTCCGCTTTCGCCGGTCAATGCCGGAAGCGGCAGTAAGGCTGGCCTTCGCGGCGGCTTTCCCGCTTATAGGCTTTCTGCTTCCATTATTTTGGCGGCAGCGGCGACGCTTCGATGAATCCGGGCGCATTCAAACGCTGGAAACGTACCTCCGCCAGGATGAGCAAGTCGATCCATTCAAGGTTTCACACTTGTCCGAAGCCGAAAAGGAACTGAACATTGTTCCGCTCGAAGAAGCGCTGCTGGTCAACGATTTAACCTCGCGCCGCCGGACAATGATAAATCTGCTCAAGCAGGATGCGACCGAATATCTGGAAGTTCTGCGCATGGCTGTCAGCAATGAGGATACCGAAACTTCCCACTATGCCGTCAGCGCGGTTGTGGAGATCAAGCGGAAGCTGAACCATTCCCTGCAGGAATTTTCCGTCCGCTATGAGACCAGCCGCGATGATGCCCATTTCCTCGCCTCCTATGCCGGAGTGCTGCAAAATTACATGCGAAGCGGATTTCTGGACGGAAGCACGCTGCTGCAGCTCAAGCATTCCCTTGCGGAAGTGCTGCGGCACTGGATGGATGCAGATCCTGGCTCGTTTGAAGCGCATGAACAGAAGGTGAAAATTGAGCTGGAGCTCGGGAACTACATATCCGCAGAGCAGGCGGCCGTCTTGATGATGGAGCGGTTTCCGCATCGCGAGGAATCCTATCTGGCACAGATGAACCTCTATTTCGCCCTGAGATCGCCGCAAAGGTTCAACCAGGCTCTTCAGGCGCTTAAGCAATCACCCGTTCGTCTGTCAAACGACGCTCTGAAACTAGTCCGCTTCTGGTCGGAAGGAGCCTGATCGAAATCTAATGAAGCAACCTATGAAACTGAACACCCGCATTTACAGCATCATCATCTTTATCATCCTGCTGGCATTTGTCATGTACTTGACACAAACCCAATATTTCCAGCAATTCAGCCGCAGCCAGCATAACGAGGATTTGACAGAGAAATGGAAGGTCGATGCCGCCTCGGCGTCCTCTATCCCCCCTCAGTCCGGCCCCGCATTTTGTCTCGCCTATGACGGCAATGACGAATTCAGCGCCAAGGTCAATATGCAGGCCAGCCGCACTCTGGGATATATGAAGAAGGAAGCGGTCATAACGGATCTGAGCAAAAAAAAGCTGGAGCCTTCAGGCTGCGCGGCAGTCTTATTGACGGTCAGGGACCTTTCTTCCGCCGGCGCTCCGGGTGTACTGGCCAGCTATGTGGAACAGGGAGGGCATCTATTTTTCACCTCCATGCCGGAGCAAAACGATTCCTTTTACCAATTTTACCGGAAGATGGGCATCCTGAACGCCGGAAATTACAAGGATGAGGCCGGAGTGCAACTGCGGGACGAGGTGCTGATCGGAGAATCCGGGCTGCATATCGATGACAGCTTTATTATGAACACGGTGATGGAGGTGGAGCTGGATTCTTCCGTCACCGTGCATGCGGCGACATCGGCGGGCACGCCGCTCATTTGGAGCGTCCCAAGCGGAAAAGGGTCTATTATGGTGTTTAACGGCACGATGCTTCAGGAGAAGATTAACCGCGGGCTGATCGCCGGGGCGGTATCCATGATGGTCCCGGACTTCATCTATCCCGTCTTCAATTCAAAGGTCGTATATATCGATGACTGGCCGGCGCCATACGGCAACTCGATTGATGAAGCGATCTACCAGACGTACAGAATGAACCGGCAGGGCTTCTTCAAGGAAATATGGTGGCCGGACATGCTGAAAATTGCCAAGCGAAACAATATAAAGTATACCGCAGTGCTGATTGAGTCTTACCAGGACCGCGTCACACCTCCCTTTGACTCTCCGTCCGACTCCGACCCCAACGGGCTGATCGGCTACGGCAGGGAAATTATTAAAAGCGGCGGTGAAATCGGCCTGCACGGCTACAATCATCAATCGCTTACGATGGACCCAGAGATCAGCGCCGAGTTCGGCTATAAACCCTGGAACAGCATTAACGACATGACGCAGTCGGTTCAGGAGTCTGTAAGTTACGCCAAACAAGGCTTTCCCGAATATACTCTGTTCTCGTACGTGCCTCCGTCCAACGTGCTCAGCCCGGAAGGACGCGAAGCCCTCAAAGCCGGCTGGAAGAATTTATCCGTCATCGCCTCTCTTTATCCGGATGATGCAACCGGATTATCGTATGTGCAGGAGTTTGAGCTGGCGAAGGACGGGATCATGGAGATGCCGCGGGTCACATCCGGTTATGAATCCACTCCGTTCGAACGATGGACGGCGGCAAGCGTGCTGACGGCCAACGGGATCTTCTCCCACTTCGTCCATCCCGATGATGTTCTTGACGCCGAGCGGAATAAGAACATGAACTGGGAGGGCATGTACAAAACCTATTCCGGGATGATGTCCGGATTGAACGAGCGCTACCCGTGGCTGCGCGCCCAGACCTCGATGGAGGCGGCCGTCGATATGAAGAATACGCTGACAAGCAGAGTCAATGTGCAGCAGGATAACGGCTCCATAAAAGGTTCGGTAGAGCCTTTTGAGGGTGAGTCTTACTTTATCTTGCGGACTCGCAAAAAAGTCGGGAGCCTGTCGGGCTGCTCCGCAGAAAGAATCGGCGACGGCATCTTTCTGATTACCGCCTTGAAAGCCGATTTCACAATTCAATTAAGCGAGGCATGAGCTCATGAAAATATGTATAATAGCGGAGGGCTCCTACCCCTATATCACCGGCGGCGTCTCCAGCTGGATTCATTCTCTGGTGACCAGCCTGCCGGAGCACGAGTTTGTTATTCTGGCTATCGGAGCCGAAGAGAAGCAGCGGGGGGCCTTCAAGTATCGGCTGCCTGCAAATATCGTTGAAGTGAAAGAGATCTTCCTGAACAGCTATCTGAACGAGGCGAAGCCGCGCAGGGACCGCCTCCGGCTCACTCCCGCCGAGCATGAGGCGCTCGGCTCCCTGCTGGGAGGCGGCACAGCGGTGGACTGGCCCGGCCTGTTCGATTTGCTCCGTTCGGGACGGGTCGCCTCAGCGGTTCAGTTTCTGATGAGCCGGGAATTTTTCCGGGTCTTATCGAGGCGCTGCCAGGAAGATTATGAGCATGTGCCGTTCACCGAAATGTACTGGACCGTCCGGTCCATGATGCTGCCGCTGCTGCTGACGATCCGCGAGGATATTCCGAGAGCGGACCTGTATCATAGTGTGTCGACCGGTTACGCCGGAGTCATCGGCGCGCTCGCCAAGCATCTGTACGGCAAGCCGTTTCTCCTTACCGAGCACGGAATCTACTCCCGGGAGAGAGAAGAAGAGATTATCAAGGCGGACTGGGTGCAGGGCTATTTCAAGGATTTGTGGATTCAATATTTCTACCGGCTCTCCGAAGCGGCTTATACCATGACCGACCAGGTCATTACCCTGTTCGGCCGCAACCGCGACATTGAAATTGAAATCGGCTGCGACGAGCGGAAAATCAGCATTATCCCGAACGGCGTCAACGTCTCCGATTATGCGGAAGTCGCGGGTGCTCCCCCGGAAGGCGGTCCCCTGCGGCTCGGCGCCATCGTCCGCATCGTACCGATCAAGGATATCAAAACGATGATCCAAAGCTTTGCGCTCGTGAAACGGGAACTGCCGGAATCGGAGCTGTATATTCTGGGGCCCTGGGAAGAAAATGAAGAGTATTACCGGGAATGCCTTGAGCTGGCGCAAACGCTGCAGGTGCAGGATATCGTCTTCACAGGCGAGGTCAATGTGCGCGAATACCTGAAAATGCTCGACATCATCCTGCTGTCCAGCATCAGCGAGGGGATGCCGCTGGCCGTCCTTGAAGCGATGGCCGCA
>NZ_ASSC01000196.1 GCF_000520735.1 Paenibacillus forsythiae T98 | reverse complement strand
CTGGGCGTCCGCTCGACCTTCTCGGATGTGGCGGCGACCATCGCCGACAACTTCGGAGCGGCGCCGCCGCGGTACGGGACAAGCTTCCTTGGCGAGCTGAAATAACCCGCCGGAGTCATGGTCTTTTTCAGAATCTGCATCAATTACACATAAGCCCACTTTAAGGAGGAACATACATGAGCAACACAGTAAGCCTCGGCGCGATTCAGGAAGCTGCAGGGTACATCAAGAGCAAAGGGGCGGAAGCGCCGGAAATCGGACTGATTCTCGGCTCCGGCCTCGGCATTCTGGCCGATTTGATTCAGGACGGGATCAGCATCCCTTACCAGGACATCCCCCATTTTCCGGTGTCCACTGTGGAGGGACATGAAGGGGAACTATTGATCGGCACGATCGAGGGACGCAAGGTCGTGATGATGAAGGGCCGCTTTCACATGTATGAGGGCTATGGACCGGAGACCACCGCGTTCCCCGTTCGCGTGATGAAGGAGCTTGGCGTAAAGAGCCTGCTCGTGACCAACGCCGCCGGGGGAGTCAATACGGATTACTCCGCCGGAGATTTGATGCTCCTTACCGACCATCTCAACCTGACGGGCCGCAATCCGCTCATCGGGCCGAATGATTCCGAGCTTGGCGTAAGGTTCCCCGATATGTCCGAGCCGTACAGTCGCCGGCTGATCGCGGCGGCGCGCGAAACCGCGAAGGCGCAGAACTTTACGTTCAAGGAAGGCGTCTACGCGGGTCTGCTCGGACCGTGCTACGAGACACCCGCCGAGATCGTCATGCTGCGGCGCCTGGGCGCCGATGCGGTTGGCATGTCCACCGTTTCCGAGACCATCGTCGCCCGCCATGCCGGGATCGAGGTGCTCGGCATCTCCTGTATTACGAACATGGCCGCAGGGATTCTGGACCAGCCCCTGTCCCATGACGAAGTGATGGAGACGGCGGAGCGGGTGCGCGAGCGCTTCCTGAGCCTTGTGCTTGCTCTTATTCCGAATATGTAAAAGGAGGAACCCTACCATGACGCAATCCGCGAACAACACATCAGAGGCCGCCGCTTACGGAGTACAGGTCAAGGAAGCCGCCGCCTATGTAGAGTCCAGGCTGGGCTCTTACAAGCCGGTGATCGGCCTCATCCTTGGTTCCGGCCTTGGCGATCTGGGCGACCAGATTGAGGATGCCGTATACTTGCCCTACGAGGAGATTCCCCATTTTCCGCGTTCGACGGTGGAAGGCCATGCCGGACGCTTCGTTATCGGCAAGCTAGAGGGCAAGGATGTCATTATTATGCAGGGACGATTCCACTATTACGAAGGCTATGCCATGCGCAAGGTTGTGCTGCCCGTGTACGTTCTGGCCAAGCTCGGCATCGGCACGCTCGTCATCACCAATGCGGGCGGCGGCATGAACCGGGCGTTCAAGGCAGGCGATCTGATGCTGATTACCGATCATCTGAACATGACGGGAGACAACCCGCTGATCGGCCCGAATGATCCGGAGCTTGGCGTGCGCTTCCCGGACATGTCCCGCGCCTACGACCCGGAATACATCGCGCTCGCCAAGAAGCTGGCGCCGGAAATCAAGGGAGAGGACGGAGAGAGCCTTAAGCTTCAGGAAGGGGTGTACGCCGGTATCAGCGGCCCGACCTACGAGACGCCGTCCGAGCTGAATATGCTGGCGTTTCTCGGCGGCGACGCGGTCGGCATGTCCACCGTTCCCGAGGTGATCGCCGCAAGCCACAGCAGGCTGAGAGTGCTCGGCATCACCTGTATCACCGACATGGCGATCGGCGACGAGCTGGAGCCTCTGACGCATGAGCAGGTAGTCAAGGTGGCGAATCGGACCAAGCCGAAGTTTATCGGCCTTGTCCGCGCCTTCGTTCGCGAGGTGCAAATTTGATATGCGGGCCGTCGACATTATCCAGAAGAAGAGAGACGGTAGAGAGCTGACCAGCGAGGAAATTTCCTTTCTCATTCAAGGCTATACCCGGGGAGAGATTCCCGATTACCAAATGTCCGCCTGGGCGATGGCCGTCTATTTCCGGGGAATGAACGCCAGGGAGACCGGCGATTTGACCCTGGAAATGGCCAAATCCGGCGACCAGGTTGACCTTGGTCCAATCGCCGGGGTTAAGGTGGACAAGCATTCCACCGGAGGCGTGGGCGACAAAACGACCGTCGTTCTCGCTCCCTTGGTAGCGGCTGCGGGCGTTCCGGTCGCCAAAATGTCCGGGCGCGGCCTCGGCCACACCGGCGGTACGCTGGACAAGCTGGAGTCCATCTCCGGCTTTTCCGTTGAAATGGATCGCGAGCGCTTCTTCGCCCAGGTCGGGGAGATCGGCGCGGCGGTCATCGGCCAGTCCGGCAATATCACCCCGGCGGACAAGAAGCTGTACGCTCTGCGGGACGTGACGGCAACCGTGGAATCCATTCCGCTCATTGCAAGCTCCGTCATGAGCAAGAAGATCGCCGCCGGCGCGGACGCCATCGTGCTGGACGTCAAGACCGGAAGCGGCGCGTTCATGAAGACGCTGGAGGATTCCATCAAGCTGGCGCAGGCGATGGTGGATATCGGCACCCAGCTTGGCCGCAACACTGTCGCCGTCATCAGCGACATGGATCAGCCGCTCGGCTACGGCATCGGCAATGCGCTGGAAGTCAAGGAAGGCATCGAAACGCTGCGCGGCCAGGGTCCGAAGGATCTGACGGAGGTATGCCTTATTCTTGGCAGCCAGATGCTGGTGCTTGGCGGCAAAGCCAAGGATACGGAGGAAGCCCGGAAGATCCTTGAGGAGCATATTGCGGACGGCAGCGCGCTTGAGAAGCTGAAGGCGATCGTCGCGGCCCAGGGCGGGGATGTGAGCCAGATTGAATCCCCTTCGGCGCTGCCCGCCGCCCGCAAGCAGGTAGAAGTGAAAGCGGCGGCGGATGGCCATATCGAAGCGATCCAGGCTGAGGCAATCGGCGTCGCCGCCATGCTGCTCGGCGCCGGACGGGAGACGAAGGAGTCCGTCATCGACCTTGCCGTCGGCATCGTGCTGGCGAAGAAGGTAGGCGACGCCGTCTCCGCCGGCGACACGTTGGCTGTCCTTCATATAAGCGACGCCTCCGGCGACAAGGTGAAGGAAGCCGAGGACAAGGTGCTAGAAGCCTACCGCATTACGGCCCAGCCGGTAACCCCTCCCCCACTCGTCTATGCCATCGTTACAAAGGATGGCGTAACCCGGTATTAGTGGAGTATACTGGGATAGATTGTATTTTTGGTTGGTGGAGGAGAGAGTGTGAGCGAAGCGTTTAAATTATTGGACCCGCAAGAACTGACGGATAATGTGTTCAAGCTGGTCGGGGAAGATTGGATGCTGATTACGGCTGGAGGAGCGGAGCATTATAACACGATGACAGCCAGCTGGGGCGGTCTGGGCATCCTCTGGCACAAGAAAATCGCCTTTTGCGTAGTCAGACCTACCCGCTATACTTATGAGTTCATGGAAGCCTCCGACACGTTCTCCCTGTCGTTCTTTACGGAGGATTACCGGAGTGCGCTGGAAATCTGCGGCAGCGCTTCGGGGAGAGATATGGATAAGGCGGAGGCGGCGGACATCACTCCGGTGGAAGACACGCCGGGGATCGTGTATTTCCAGGAGGCCAGACTTGTGCTTGAATGCCGCAAGCTCTACTATCAGGATTTGGACCCGGCCAAGTTCCTGGACGAAGACATTCACAAGATGTATCCCGACAAAAATTACCATCGTTTGTATGTAGGAGAGATTACGCAGGTCCGGATCAAGGAGTAATTTCAGTTCACGGATGGGCCTGACCCGGCAAAAAACAGGGGTGTCCCGGCAGCCATTGCTATGGCTTACGGGACACCCCTATTTATTATTAGTCCGTCTGGGAAGCTTATTATGCCTTCCCGGCCAGCCCCTCTGCAAGCAATTCCTCTTCAATCATCCGCATCATACGGTAAGCTCCCCTGCTTTGGTTGCAGGTTACGGCCAGCGTAAGCCCGGACTCCGGGTAGAAGGCGGAGCGAAAGGAGACGCCGGGATCGGAGCCCATAATATGGTACTTCACCGGTGTGCCGTCCCGCTGAGTAATCCAGATGCCGTAACCGTAATACTCGCCATCGCTGTCGGCGATCTGCGGGGACAGCAGGCGTGCGAGCAGATCTGCTCCAAGAAGGCCGCCGCCCATCAGGGCATCCCAGAATTTAAGCATATCCGGCGCTGTCAAGAATATGCCGCCATCCGCGCCGCCCTTGACGGGAATAGAGTAGATATTGCTTCTCCAGGCGCCATCCTCCTCCTCGATGTAGCCTGTTGCCGTATCCGCCGGCAGCCCGTCGAGCGGGAAATAGCCCGATCTTGTCATCCTGCAGGGCTGTAAAATCCGGCTTTCCACATAATCGGCAAATGGCATGCCCGCCACCCGCTCCAAGATAAGCCCAAGCACGATATACCCCGCGTTATTGTAGTGAAACCGCCCGCCCGGAGTGAATTTCATCGGCAGCTCCCGGATTAACGGGATAAAATCTCCGGGTCTCCTGAGTCTGTACATCGGGTGCTTCTCCCACAGTTGTTCGAAATCGTCCATTGCTTCTTCATCGAAATAATCGCCGATCCCGGAGGAGTGGGTGAGCAGATGATGGATCGTTATCTCCCGGCTGAAATGGGGGAAATCTTGCTCCAGATTGAGGTAGTCCGAGACCAGGCCTTCCAGCTTCAATGCGCCGGTTTCCGCAAGCTGACAAATGGAGACCGCCGTAAACAGCTTGCCGCCGGAAGCGGTCCCGAAGGAGGTAGAAGCTTTATTGGCAATCCGGTTCTCTCTTTGCGCGAAGCCATAGGGCAATACAATCAGGGCGCTCCCGGGAATTTTAACCGCAATGGTTCCCGAAAAACCGGTTTCGTCCGCTGTTTGATTCAGTTTTCCTGTTAATTTGTGAGTCTGCAATAGGATTCCTCCATCCTGATTGTTTGAGCGGCATAAAGGGGTTTGAGCCGTTCCTCTTCCTGCCCATGCACAAAAAAGTTCGGGCTGCGCCGTAAATAATCCTGCCCGCAAGCAAAATTATGGAATATTTCCACCCTTTTCTGACGAAACTGGAACACAGTACCTGCGATAAGAAGGTTAACGTTCAGGAGGGGACTTTGATGACAAAATTTCGCTTAGGTTTGCTGGCGCTGTGCATCGTATTTAGCGCTGTTAGCCTGGTTACCCCGGCGCTTGCGGAGGAACAGGGGCAGAAGCCTGGAGGAGCGGCCAAGGCGGCCGATCTTGCGCCGCAGGCGCGCTCGGCGGTTCTGATGGATGCCGGGACCGGAACCGTCATTTACGAGAAGAACAGCCACGACAAGCTGCCTCCGGCAAGCATCACGAAGATTATGACGATGCTGCTCACGGTCGAAGCGCTGGATGACGGACGGCTGAAGCTGACCGACAAGGTCCGGACAAGCGATTACGCCGCCTCGATGGGAGGCTCGCAGATCTTTCTGGAGCCAGGTGAGGAAATGACCGTTGACGAGATGCTGAAGGGCATCGCGATGGCCTCCGGCAACGATGCGTCCGTGGCGATGGCGGAGAAGCTCGCCGGCTCGGAGAGCGCTTTTGTCGATCTGATGAACAAGCGGGCGGGGGAGCTCGGCATGAAGGATACGCATTTCGCCAACTGCAACGGGCTTCCTGCCGAGAACCACTATTCCTCGGCGCATGACATCGCCGTTATGAGCCGCGAGCTGCTGAAGCATGACCGGATTATCAAATACACCGGCTCCTACCAGGATTATCTCCGCAAGGACTCGAAGAAGCCGTTCTGGCTCGTGAATACGAACAAGCTGGTGCGCTTCTATACCGGAGCGGACGGGCTGAAGACCGGCTATACATCGGAGGCCAAGTTCTGTCTGTCGGCAACCGCGTCAAGAGACGGGCTGCGGGCGGTCGCCGTCGTGCTGGGAGAGCCCAATACGAAGACGCGCAACAGCGAGGTCTCGGGCATGTTCGACTTCCTGTTCTCGCAGTACAAGGTTCACACGATTCATAAAGCCGGCGAGACGCTGGGCACGCTCAAGATCGGCAAGGGCGTCAAGGCCGAGCTGCCGATTACGGCGCAAGAGGACTACACCATTTTGCTGAAAAAGGGAGTTACCCAGGAAGGCGTCCGTCATGAGACCGTCATTCTGGATCAAGTCAAGGCTCCAATTGCCAAGGGCCAAACGATCGGCAAGCTGGTCGTGTACCAGGGCAATACGGTAGTGAAGCAGTATGAGCTGAAGGCGCCCGAGGATATTGCCAAGGCGGGCTGGTGGAAGCTGTTCAAGCGGACGGCCGGCTCCATGTTCTCGGTTCACTGACGGACAGAGGGCGGTTTTTGCCGGGTTATCCCGATCCTTTTGTAGAACGATAAGAGTTTTCTTCTAGTTTTGTCGTGAGGCAGGATTCGCTCTCCGCCGCGTAGAAATCGTTGTCCTTGAAGACGTTGTAAGCTGCCAAAGGCCGTTTCAAAGCAACGAAGAGGAGAGTGGCGAATATGAATTCTCATGTGCAGTTGGAGCATCACAGGGGTGTGCTGGTCGTCCGTCTGACCGGGGAGCTCGACCATCATGCGGCTGATTTTGTGAGAATGGACCTGGATGAGGCGATTCTGCGGAAGCAGGTGGAGCATCTTGTGCTGAATTTGAAGGATCTTCAGTTTATGGACAGCTCGGGGCTGGGCGTTATTCTGGGGCGGTACAAGCTGATTCGCGGCAAAGGCG
>NZ_ASSC01000195.1 GCF_000520735.1 Paenibacillus forsythiae T98 | reverse complement strand
GTTGGCCGATGCGAGGGGCATCGCCGAAGAAGCGGCGGCGCTGCTGCGCCGAGCGGGCGGTCGCTGCTTGCTGGCCGTCGCCGGGGACGAGTACGCCTTCGGCGGCGAAGCTCAGGCCAGCCTAATCGACCCAGCAGACCCGGGCCATTACGACCGGCTGCTGGCCGATGCGGTGCAGGAGGCGGGAGGTGCGCTGTCCGGCGTTGCGCACGTCTGGAACGTTGACTTGCCTGCGCCAGCGGAACTGGCTGGACGGCCGCTCGGCGGCGAGTGGGAGCGGATCAAGAGCCTCGGCACGCATTCGCTCTTGTACTTGGCCCAGAGTCTTGCGTGCACCGGCGCCGACACCGGCGTATGGATCGTCACGCAAGGGGCGCAGAGCGTGCCCGAGGCGGAACGCCCGCTAGCCGTATTCCAGGCGGGCGCGTGGGGGCTGGGCCGGTATATCGGACAGCAGGAAATGCGCCAGTACGGCAAAGGGCTGATCGATGTGGACCCGCGCGCTTCGGCCGCA
>NZ_ASSC01000194.1 GCF_000520735.1 Paenibacillus forsythiae T98 | reverse complement strand
CCCGCCGATCAGCCGTCCTTCTTGGCTCATGCCTACGAAGCTTAAATCCTTGTAGCTGGATTCAAAGCCGGTTACATACTGACCTTTCACGATTGTGGTGCTGAGCGGATATCTCCTGCCATCCTTGTCGGCAAAGCCCCCCGCGTTAATGCCGGCGACAGCACCGTACCGGTTGGCCGCATGGAGGGTCGTTTCCGAACTTCCGGGACCGGCCTGCCCGAGACTCATGGTCATCGCCGCCTTGTCCTTGAGCTTGATCTTCATTGCATAGCCTGTATAGCTGCCGGGGTTGACCCGGTACAATTCGATTCGGATACGGCTGCTGTTAATGGTATCGAACGGGGAGCCGAGCCTGGCCGTAATACGCCTGTTGTATATCATAGCGGGGCGGCCCGCCTGTAACATGGCCTTATCCACAAGCGCGTTCATCGCGGCTGTCGTTTCCTGGTACAGCTTCGCACTGGCGCTCACGGAATGGATCGTGTAGGTAGCGGAGGCCTGAGCCTTGCCCAACTGGTCCTTGATCCCGGATGTAAGCTGCACAGGACCCGCAGAAGGCGAGAAGCGCTGCGTTTCCAGATTCAGCGTAAGCGCCGGTCTGTACAGGGACAGGCACAGCAGAAGGCCGATGAACGGCGCGGTAACGAGCATGAAGAAACGGTTCACTCTTTTGACCGGCGTTATCATTTCAGCAGATCCATCTCTTTCTGTAAAGCGTCGAGCTGCTTGCGGACTTCGCTTAACTGGGTGTAGAGCTTATTGCTGTTGTCCGTCTTGGTGCTGGCGTTATCCTTGGTAAACGTAAGGAGCTCATTGAACGACTGCACTTTGTCCTGCAGCTCGCTGATTTCTTTCGACAAAACCGACAGTTTCTGCTCATAATCCGACTGAAGCAAGGAAAGCTGCTGCTGACTTTGCGCAGAAAGCTGCTTTAGCATCTGATCCTTCAAATGATTCGTGTAGCTGTAGACAGCGAAGCCGCAGGCAGCAATCACGACCAGCCAGAACAGCAGGAACCATTTGACGGAGGAGCCGTTTCTCGTCGCGGCGCGGGATGGATACGCGTCCGGCGATTTCATTGACGGCTGCATTCATAATCACCTCGAACCTTTTTGTGAGTCCTTATTCTACCAGAATTATGCCAGTTTCGCAAAAAGGGGAAGGAAGAATCAGGAAAAAAATAATTGCATCCTCCGAAAGCCGTGCGTTACAATTTCACTAGATTCCGCAAAGCGCCATGTATATAGTGTATAGGAAAAAGGGCGGAGTGCAGCACGAGATCGTTTCTCATCTTGCATTATCCGGAAAATGCGGATATGTGCTTTGTTCCGGGTAAATTACATAGTATCAGGAGGTCTGGGCTTTAATGATGAAAGTTTGGCAGGTAGTGATTATGGGCTGTCATCCCACGAGTATGCTGGGAACGAAGCTGATTCTGGAAGAAGCGGGGAATTTAATTGTGCTGGGAACTTACAGCGATTGGACGGGAGGAGCCGAGGTGGTGCGGGAGAATCAGCCGGAGCTGGTGCTTCTTGACTATTGCATGGCGGATGACCTGATTGAGACCATACTGCCCGAGATGAAAAAAAGCTCCCCTTCTTCTCATTTTGTCGTGATGACCGATAGAGAAGGCCAGGAGCTGTTGCAGCCGCTCTTAAAGCTGGGAGCCAGCGGCATCTTATCCAAAGGGGCGTCGCCGAGCCAGCTGTTGCAACTGATTGGAGGACTGCGTGAAGGATTTCTGTCCCTGCCCCTGGGGTGGCTCGGTACGGTGGTCTCGCCGATCTGCCCGTCCGAGGAGAGCGGCGCCGTGCTGAAGCTGACCGCGACCGAAAGATTCATTATGGAACAAATTGTTCAAGGGGTCACCTATGATAAAATAGCGCTTGAGATTGATGTAAGCCGGCGGTCCATTGACAATTACCTTCGCAAGATTTATGTTAAGCTCGAAGTTTCCACCCGGGCGCAGGCGATCGAGAAATACGCGCTGTACTCGCATCAAATCAGACCCATGTATGCATAGCATCCGGCAGGACGGCATAATGCGGCGTCTTCCGGAATATTCATTCATGAAAGCATAAAAGGGGGCGCCGCATGAAATATGATTTTTCCGCTCGTACGCGGACGCTGATGAATTCGCCGCTTCTGAGCATTCGGACACAGACGCGCCGGGGCTCCATCATTTCGCTGGCCGAAGAGCTGCCGGCGGAGGAATTGTTCCCGCTGCCCCTGTTGGCCGAAGCGGCTTCAACCGTGATTTCGGCCGATGCGCAGGCGCTTCAGTACGGAGATCCGGAAGGGTACGGGCCGCTGCGGGAGTGGCTGGGGAACGACTGGCTGAGAGGCAAGGGAGTACATATTCCTCAAGGCGGCATCCTGCTGACGACAGGCAGCCAGCAAGCGGTGGATCTGCTGTCCCGGGTATACATTGATCCGGGCGACCGCGTGCTTGTGGAGAATCCTACATCTCCCGGCTTCCTGCAGGCGCTGCAGATGCAGGGCGCGGTCATTATTCCGGCCCCGGGCGATCATGACGGACTTTTGCCGGAGCATCTGCGGGAGCTGATTGTGCGGAATAGACCCAAAGCGCTGTTTGCGGCGCCGAGCTTTACGAATCCGAGCGGCATCCTCTGGAGCCTGGAACGGCGCAAGGAAGTGCTGGAGCTATGCATTTCGCATAACGTGCTCATTGTGGAAGACGATTCCTACGGCGATCTTCATTTTCAGCGTCAGAACCGGATCGCGTCGAGGTATCCTTCTTTATATGCACTGGAGAATGCGGGCGAGGGGGGACATGTGCTGTATATTGGTTCCTTCAGCAAGACGGTTGCGCCTGCTCTTCGGACGGGCTGGGCGGCTGGCAGCCGCGAGCTGATCGCTGTGATGGCGGCCGCCAAGGGAATGGCGGATTGGCAGTCAAGCTCGCTGAATCAGCGTCTGCTGTACCATCTGCTCCATGCGTCGGCGTTCGATTTGCGGGAGCATATTGCCATGCTGAACCGTGAGTACAATACGAGGCTGAAGCTGATGGTGGAGCTGCTCAAGCGTCCCGCCTGGAAGGACTGTTCCTATAATCTGCCCTCCGGCGGCATGTTCCTGTGGGTATCGCTGCCAGACGGACTGGATGCTTTGGTCCTGCTGAAGAATGCGCTTCGCAAGGGTGTGGCTTACCTGCCGGGGCCGCTCTGTACGGCGGACGGCAGCGGCAGCGGATATATCCGGCTCAATTTCAGCCATCCTGGCCGCGATGAGCT
>NZ_ASSC01000193.1 GCF_000520735.1 Paenibacillus forsythiae T98 | reverse complement strand
TTGCGCGGCGCGTAGGCGATGAAGACGCCGTTGTCGCGCAATCTCCCTTTTGCCATCTGCTGGGAGGTCCCCGTCTTACGGGCAAAATCGTAAGGGAAATCATCAAATGCGTTTACGTCACTATTCATTCCCCGTTTGACTTCATTCCAATATGAGTCATCCATCTCGATGGTATTCAGCACTTGGCGTCCGAACGTTTTGATTACTTTTCCATTAGAATCTGTGATCTTACTGACAAGTTGAGGTTTAATACGTTCTCCCTTGTTGGCGAGCGTAGAAGCATACTGGGCAAGTTGAAGCGCCGTATAGCCGCCCTGCTGTCCAAAAGAGGCATAAACAAGAGAAGCCTGCACGCTGCCAGTCTCTTTGATATTATTGTAATTTATCATTCCTAAATACTCCTTGGGCAGACCGCTTTGCGTCGACACTCCAAGTCCGAACTCTTTCATATATTTGTCCCATACGGCAAGCCCATTGTCCTGATATTTCTGGTAAAGTTTTTTCCCTACCATATCGACCATAAACACGTTGGAGGAATGTTGAATGGCCAAGGCCGGGTCCATGTATCCATAAACATGATTTGATGCATTTCTTACTGATGTTTCATGGCCGGCTTTGCCGAAATAAGTAATCCCCTTATCTTGGTAACCGGATGAAGTAGAGAATAATCCTTCATTTAAGCCAATCAGTACACTTAACGGTTTAATTGTAGAACCCATGAACAGAACCGAGCCCAGCCCATTCCCCGATCTGCCTGAAGCATTCGGAGTAATCGTGCCATTTTGGTAATTATCCATAATTTTTCCCCAAACACCCGAGTCAATGCTGCCGCTGGTCCAAGCATTCGTATCATAATCCGGCATACTGGCCATAGCCACGACATTCCCCGTATCCACTTCCATCGCGACCGCGTAGCCCGTTATAGCGTCA
>NZ_ASSC01000192.1 GCF_000520735.1 Paenibacillus forsythiae T98 | reverse complement strand
CGGCAGCCGTATGAACGGGCCGCGTGTCCGCAGGTCTGGAGCCAGAGCCGTCAAAGAGAGAGCCGAGAATCAGAATCAGGGCAAGGGGGAGCAGGATGAGCTTAAAGTAAAATACTTTGGATTTGGCCAGCAGCCGAATATCGAGGAGCAGGAGATGCGCCAATCGGTTCAATGAATTTCCCTCCCTTAGTCCCTTAACGATTTGCCGGTCACCTGAAGAAAAATATGCTCCAGGTTGGCCTCTTCGTATTTGAAGCTTGTCGGCTGAAGGCCCGATTGCTTCAGAGCGTCCAGTATGCCGATGGGGCTTCCCTCCTTCGGCGACAGCAGGATCACAAGCCGGTCAGGCTCCAGGGCTACCCGCCTCACTCCGGGAAGATTTTCGATGTCCGCCGCCTTCGCCTGTCCGGAAGGCTGAATGTCTACGGTTAAAGTGTCCAGGACGCCGAGGCTTTCCCGGAGTTCGTCTTTTGTCCCGAGCGCGATGAGCTTTCCGTGATCCATAATGGCGGCTCTTTGGCAGACAGCTTCTACTTCCTCCATGTAGTGGCTCGTATAGATCACGGTCATTCCCCGTTCCCGGTTAAGCCGGCGGACCGTCTCCAGAATGTGATTTCTGGACTGCGGATCAATGCCGACCGTCGGTTCGTCGAGAATCAGCAGCCGGGGAGAGTTCATCAGCGCCGCGCCGATATTGACTCTCCGTTTCATCCCTCCCGAGAACTGGGACACATCCTGCTTCTGCTTATCCTGAAGCCCGATAATCTCCAGCACCTCGTCGACTCTGCGGCCCAGCGCCTTGCCGGAAAGTCCGTACAGGCATCCGAAAAATTCCAGATTGTCTCTGGCGCTCAGCGGTTCGTACAGGGCGATGTCCTGGGGGACGATTCCCATGATTTTCTTGATTTCCAGCGGATGCTTGTGAAGGGATTTGCCGCTTATGCGTATTTCGCCTCCGGTCGGCGAGAGCGTGGTCGAAATCATGGAGACGGTCGTGGACTTTCCGGCTCCGTTCGGCCCCAGCAGCCCGAGAATTTCTCCGTCCTCAACCTTTAGCGAAACGTTGTCGACGGCGGTATACCGGCCGTATTTTTTAGTAAGATTGATCAGTTCGAGCATCATTTCCATCCTTTCCCGTGGCGGTTCGTTTCACGCTACTTTCAAGTTACGGACTTATTGTACGGCTAAACCGGCGGCTTCCCAATTCACGAAAGTTATCAATATATTGATTACTTTCGTCATCTACAGTTTGCCGGGAGAACATGATATGATTGGCCCCAGCAATGTCTTTTTTATTAAGGAAGGGTTGAAGGATGAGAATATTCGCATCTCCCAGGAACAGGGTTCTCGTTCTGCTCGCATTCAAGGGTTGCATGCTGTTGGCCATATTGAACAGGCTTCTGGATTACACACTGACCCGTCCGGGGACCGGCAGTCTTCTGCTGGCCGCCGCGCTGCTTGCGGGTATTAACGACTATGTTAGAAGCCGCCGGTGCCTTGGAGTGAACAGGCAAGGATTCCTGATCTCTATCGTCGTCAGCACTGCGCTTCTTGGAGGAATAAGCTGCGTTGCCCCAGATTCCGCTATATCGATCTACACCCTGATGCTTGTTATTGAAATATTCATATTTGCCGGGGACGTCTCCGTGTTTCTGCTGCTGTTCCATTTCGCGGGCTTTATTATGCCGTTTATGCTCGATCCCTCCGCGGAAGTACTGGAAAATGCGGCTGTCAATTATGGGAGCTTTGTATTAGTCGGGATGCTGTTCCGGAGCATCGTCAGCGAAAAGGTAAAGACCGAACAGTTGTATTCCGAGCTGGAATCAGCAAACCGGAAATTAAAGGAATACTCGAACAATATAGAAGAACTGGCAGTTGCCAAAGAACGGGCCCGCATCGCCCAGGAACTGCATGATTCGATCGGGCATTCCCTCATTGCCCTGAGCATGAATCTGGAATATGCGGAGTATGCCATGGACAAATTCCCCGCCAAGACCAAGGAAGTTATCTCCAAGGCCCATGAGATTTCGAGGGAAGGGATGGCGAATCTCAGGGAAGCGGTGAGTGTGCTTCGGGAGTCCGACTCCGCCTGGCCTCTCCGCAGTTCTCTGCATGAGATTTTCGCCAACTTCGAGCGGACGGACCGGATTCAGTTTGACCTGCGAATGGATGAGGAACTGGAAAACGAAGAGCCGGATATCAAAAGCTGCCTGTATAAAACGGTGAGAGAAGCGGTCACCAACGGCATCCGGCATGGCCGGGCGACGGCCTTCACGGTGGATATCCGCAAGCGCGAAGCGGAAATTATGCTGGTCGTAAACAATAATGGGCTGGGGAGCGGCCATCTCATGAAATCGGACGGATTGCAGGGAATCGAAAGGCGCGCGGCGGTCCTTGGAGGCAAGCTTCATATTCAATCGGGTGAGGAAAAAGGCTTCACACTCGAAGTCCGTATTCCGGGGTGAAGTCCCAGCAAATCGGAGAATGCCGTTATACCAAATGCGGTCAGGTGGAGGATCTGCTGTATGATCAATGTGGTGATTGCCGACGATCAAGTCATTGTCAGAGAGGGTTTGAAAATGATTTTAAGCCTTCATGAAGAGATTCATATTCTTGGAGAAGCGAAGAATGGGCGAGAGCTGCTTCAACTGCTCGACCATGCCGTCCCCGACGTCATTCTGATGGATATCCGGATGCCCGAAATGGATGGAATTGAGGCCACCCTTGCGGTAAAGCAGCGGTATGCGGCCATCAAGGTGATCATCCTGACCACCTTCAACGAGGACGAGTATATTTTCGAAGGTCTCAAGAATGGCGCCGACGGCTACATTTTGAAGGATTCGGGCTCGCGGGAGATCATGAATGCCATCAAGACCGTGTGGGAAGGCGGCGTTCTGCTCAATCCGAAGGTGGCGGCGAAGATGGCGGAGGCCTTTCAGGGCAAACGGAAAGAGGGCCCGGAGACGGAGAACAAGCTGCATCTGCTTACTCCAAGAGAGCTCGAAACGGCGCGGTATCTTCTTTCCGGCAAGAGCAACAAGGCCATCGGCGAGGCGCTTTTCGTCACGGAAGGTACGGTGAAAAACTATATGTCCCGGATACTGGAAAAGCTTGAGCTGGGCAACCGGACCGAGCTTATCCTGTATCTGAGCAAGCTGGACAGGATCTGATGAATTCCGATAACCGTACTGCCCGCGCCCGCTGCGGGCTTTTTTCTTGTGGCTGATGTTTAGTTTATCCGTTATGTCTGAGCCGAGAAGCGACGGAAGAGACGAAACGAGAGAGTTTAAACGGAAAAAGCGGAGCTAATTCGATGCGAAACCGAGGTGCAGCGCGGACTAAAGGGAAATGCTCCAGCTAATTCGGAGGAAAGTGCCGGAATCTGGCCTCATGCCAGAGATTAGCTGGAGTTTTTCCGTCTGATGTCCCAAACGAGTCCACAATCAGAAGAATAAAGGGGGATTTTCCGGTTATTATAGCCGGACGCCCAAAATAATTCGAACGAATTCTCCGGTACTCTCCAAGTATAGAGTGTAAGACCGAAGGGGGAATGGCGGATGAATCATCCCAACCAGGATTCGCAGCTCGCAGCGCTTGTGCTTGCCGGCAGCCGTGAAGCGTATAGCCAGCTGTATGAAAGAACGATAACCGAGGTGTACCGAACCGTCCGTTTCCTCATTGGCGGGTCATCCGATACGGATGATGTCGTCCAAGAGATCTACATGCAGATGTACCGGTCCCTTGGGCAGTATGATGCGGCGCGGCCTTTCCGTCCGTGGCTGATGGGGGTGGTCATGCGGCAAATCCGGGCCTACCGGAGAAGGAGGTGGAATCATATCCGCCTGATTAAAAAAGTCCAGCGGAGTACCACCCTGGATCACGATTTTTCGGGGGAAGTGGTGGATAAAGTATCTTACCGCCCCCTGATCGCAAGCGTGGAACGCCTTCCGTACAAGCTGAAGCAGGTTGTGATTCTGCACTATTTGAACGAGTATTCGCAGGAGGAAATTGCGGATGCGCTCGGCATTCCTCTGGGAACGGTGAAGTCCCGGATTCACGCCGCCTTGAAGAAGCTGCGCAGCAAGCGGAGCAGTCAGATTTTGCATAGGGGAAAGGTGGAGAAGCTGCATGAAGCTTGAGGAAGAGCTGCGGGAGGCATTGCGGGAAGAAAGCAGGGGCTGGACGGCGCCGCCGGAGCTGAAGGACAGAATACTGAATCACCAATCATTGAGACCGGAGGGAAGAAGAATGAAAAAATGGATTGCGGTCGGCATTCTGGCCGCCGTGCTGCTCGTTCCTACCGGAGCCTATGCCGGGTATCACTACCTGGCGGACTCCGTATACGGCTCGCAGGAGCGGCTTGAGCAATTCGGCGGCACCCAGCAGCAGTATGACCATCTTGAGAAGAAGCTGCAAGCGGCAAAGCAGAGCCTTAACCCGCAGGAGTTCGCCAAGCTGATGGGCCTGCTTAAAAAATTGGGAGATTATAATCTGAAAATAGCCGATGACAAGGGAGCGCTGCATCCCGAGCGGCTGAGCCCTGAAGAGCAGGAAGCCTATAAGAAGCTGAACGCGGAGCTTGAACCTTATTTTGAGAAATTGAACGCGGAGGGAGCCGGGAATGGGGGCGTGAAAGAAAACGGGCAACAGGCGGACGACGCCTGGAAAGAGGTGCTGGCCCATGCGGAGCAAAACCTCAGCAGTGCGGATCTTGCCAAAGTAAAAGGAATCATCGGCGAGATTCAAAAGCTGCAAGCCCAAGCGTCCCGGTCGGACGGCAGCGTTCGTGCCTTTACGAACGAGGAGAAGGAGCAATTGAAGGAACTGATTCGGCAACTGGAACCCTACCAAAGTCAGCTGGGAATTATGCTGAAGCCGGTGAAATAGAACAAAGGTGCGAACCCCAAGCTCCCATAAAAACCCCGGGGGATTCGCACCCCTTGCGGGACAAGGGTTTTCGCGTTATTTTATAGTAGGAAGCCCTTTTTAAAGAGCCGTTTTTAAGAGGTTCGCACTAAAGCGTTTGCAATTCCTTGCGGAGCAAGGGATCGCAGCGGGCGCTTCGCTCCCCGTGCGGGAGCGTGGATTGAAATATAGATGCAATGCCAGCAAAGTCCGGGTTATCTCGTCGCTCCCCGTGCGGGAGCGTGGATTGAAATAAAAAATCGCACCATATGCGGTAGATGATTATATTCGCTCCCCGTGCGGGAGCGTGGATTGAAATTATTTAGAGAAAGGGTGAAGAGGATGGAGTTTGATCGCTCCCCGTGCGGGAGCGTGGATTGAAATATTTTCTAAACCGACCAGCACATCGGTTATTTCTTTCGCTCCCCGTGCGGGAGCGTGGATTGAAATATGCCGCAGTAATTGTATGGCATCCGATAACTTGTTCGCTCCCCGTGCGGGAGCGTGGATTGAAATAGTTTGAGCGCCGAATGGCAGCTTGGGTCGAACGCGTCGCTCCCCGTGCGGGAGCGTGGATTGAAATGTGTAGGCGACGAGGTAGCGTTGTGTGAATGGGAGTCGCTCCCCGTGCGGGAGCGTGGATTGAAATATCGATGATCTGAAGCTTACTGAAATCAAGCGCGTCGCTCCCCGTGCGGGAGCGTGGATTGAAATGCGTTTGCATCACTACGTCTGTGCCGGATTCCTGCAGTCGCTCCCCGTGCGGGAGCGTGGATTGAAATAGCGAGATCCAACTATTTCCGGACCGCTTGGATCAGGTCGCTCCTCGTGCGGGAGCGTGGATTGAAATCGAATACACCGTGGGCCAATCAGTCCGTCACAAGTCGCTCCCCGTGCGGGAGCGTGGATTGAAATTGTTCGGGATTGCGTGCGGAAACTCCGTAAAATGCCGTCGCTCCCCGTGCGGGAGCGTGGATTGAAATATCATATTGGCCACTTGGGTCGTCATCAAGTACACGTCGCTCCCCGTGCGGGAGCGTGGATTGAAATCGATATCGGTGGTGCTGTAAAGCGATTGTTTACGTCGCTCCCCGTGCGGGAGCGTGGATTGAAATGACGCCGCGCCGCCAGCGCCCGGCCGACAGCGGAATGTCGCTCCCCGTAAGGGAGCGTGGATTGAAATATTACGTCGGCTGCGGTTCCTTGAATTGGCGTATTGTCGCTCCCCGTGAGGGAGCGTGGATTGAAATATCTTGGTATGTGGCGTAACGTCCGGCTTTGTCAGTCGCTCCCCGTGAGGGAGCATGGATTGAAATGTCATCCTTGTCAAATTGCGTCAAGTCATATTTCTCGTCGCCCCCCATGCGGTAGCGTGGTTTGAAATTAAACACTAATATGAAAAAGCACCGAAAGCTCCGCTTTTACAGCAGAGTTTCGGTGCTTTCGTTACCTAGGGGAATATTACTCTTTTGCGCGAACCTCAAATAAATCGCTCGGGCTGATGTCGAAATATAAACATAACTTCACGATCAGTTCTGCCGAGATTTTTTTCTTCTCCATGTTGGTGTTATGCATCAATTCCATGATGGTTGTTCTGCGATGCCCTATCTCTTTTGACAATCTCAAAATTTACAGATTACCATGCTCCTTCAAAATCTCGTCCAGTTTGCAGTGAAGTGTATATTTGTTAAATTCCATTTCGGTCCTCCGAATCAAAATGTTACACTACAAATGTGCATGTGGTATATTGTGGATGCAAGAGTTGAACTTTAAAAGTGCAATTGTACAAAGAAAAACCATTCGCAGTCAGCTTGCTTTTTGCAGATAGATATTTTTAAAAAATTCGGTGAGGATGCATATGCCCAGACGTCGCCCACTATGATCCAGACCTTACATTTCAAGAACTTGTTCAGATGCTGCATATCCGCTTGAAGGACAGGGATTAAAAAAAGACATGCAAATCATATTAGATTCTCCATCCAGATGCAATCAGTTTATACATAAAATTGTTAAAAATGAAAAATGGACTGCTGAACTGGCGATCTGCTATAGGAAAACAAATCCAGACCTCAGCCTGATTGAAGCCATAGAAAAAGAGGCAAAGTCCCGGGGAAAACAGTAACCTCAACATGTTGCTGCCCCGGACCTGTATTGTTATGTTTGGTGCGAACCCCAAGCTCCCATAAAAAT
>NZ_ASSC01000191.1 GCF_000520735.1 Paenibacillus forsythiae T98 | reverse complement strand
GCGGGCGCCAACGTGTCGCTCGTCTCGTATTATTTTGGCGGCAAGGACAAGGTGTTTGAGGCCCTGTTCGCTGAATATTTTTCGCACGATTTACTAAAAGAAGATGAGCTGTCCCGGCTGGACCCGGCCTCGGGTCTCAAGCTGCTGATCCGGGAAATCACCGCTTACCGGCAGCGTGAGCCGGAAATGATCTGTCTGCTGCAGCAGGAAATTATTATGCAGTCCCCCCGGATGGACTTGATTCAGGAACTGACACAGCCGATCTGGATACTGCTGCGGGATTGGCTGAAGCAGGGCCGGGAACAGGGCGTGTTTCATTTCCGGTCGCTGGATCATACGTTTATCAGTGTGCTGGGCAGCATCCTGTTTCACAACAAAACGTATTATTTCAAGCACCTTCTTGATGATATCGAGGAAGATCCGGGCTTGCTTCTGGAGGATTTGACCCGGTTTATTTTTCAAGCCATCGGCTGCGGGGAACCGGTGTAGGCTTTGCCGTAAGCGCAACCCCCGTATGTCAGCAACATTATGCAAGAACGCTCTTTCTTTTTCGTTTATAATGACAAGACATTGAACAGGAAAAGAAGGTGCTGGCTATGACCCGCGAGGTTCGAACGGTCGTCTTCGATGCGGACTTAGAGCTTGAGGCGTATCGGTTTGAAGGGATTATGCAGAAGTTTCCCAACCATTTTCATGACTATTATGTCATTGGCTTCATTGAACAAGGCAAACGGCTTTTGCATTGTCATCATGAGGAGTACATCCTTAACAGCGGCGATGTGGTCATTTTTAACCCGTATGATCCCCATGCCTGTGAACAGATAGACGGAGGAACGCTGGACTATCGCTGCATCAACATTCAGCCGGAGGTAATGCGCCAATATGTGCAAGAGATCGCTGGTGTTGATTATTTACCCTGCTTCACGCCAACCGTTCTCTACCGGAGTGAACTGGCGGCTTCCCTGCGTGAGCTGCACCTGATGATTTCCGAAGGCCATTCCGATTTTCAAAAAGAAGAATTGCTTCTGTTTCTGCTGGAGCAGCTGCTGAGAGAGGATTCAGACCTAAGTGCTCCCGGCCCCTCCAGGGAACCGGCCTCTGAAATCAAAAGGATATGCGAATACATAGAGTCACATTTTGCAGAGAGCATTACCCTGGATCAATTAAGCCAATTGGCCGGACTGAGCAAGTATCACTTGCTGCGCTCATTTACCAAGCAAAAGGGAATTTCACCGTACAGCTATCTGGCTACGATCCGGATTAACCATGCGAAGAAGCTGTTGGAGCAAGGAATGCCGCCTATCGATGTGGCCCTGCAGACCAGTTTCAGCGATCAGAGCCATTTTACAAATTACTTTAAGAAATTGATTGGTTTAACCCCTAAGCAATATGCGCGTGTATTTATTCATGGATCGGGTGCGCAGCAATCAACGGAGATCACGGTATGATGGATCAGCGCAAGGATACGGCCGGACATCTGCTGGCATTCGTCACGATCCTGATCTGGGGAACCACTTTTATTTCCACCAAAATACTGCTGGTTGACTTTGCCCCCGTTGAAATTCTGTTCTTCCGGTTTCTCATCGGGTACTTTGTCTTGCTGCTTCTTTATGCCCGCCCCATCCGAACCAAAACCTTCAAAGAAGAATTGCTGTTCATGTCGGCAGGACTGTGCGGGGTCACTCTATACTTTTTAGTAGAAAATGCCGCCCTTCTCTATACGCTGGCTTCCCACGCAGGTGTGATTGTTTCGATTGCTCCATTCTTTACGGCGGTTTTGGCTCACTTCTTCCTGGAGGAAGAAAAGTTAACTGTCCAATTTATGCTCGGATTTTCGCTGGCGCTGACAGGCATCGTAATTATCGGGCTCAACGGAAGCCTGCTCTTGCAGCTCAACCCGGCCGGAGACCTGTTGGCCTTCCTTGCTCCTGCTGTGTGGGCCATATATTCGGTCCTGATGCGAAAAATAAGCGGGCTGAACCACCATACCATTGGCTCCACCCGCAAAGTGTTCTTTTATGGACTGCTGTTCATGCTCCCTGTACTGCTTCTTCATAAATTCAATCCTGGCATGGCCCGGTTCCACAACCCTTCAAATCTCGCCAATCTGCTATATCTGGGACTGGGAGCCTCGGCATTGTGTTTTGTAACCTGGAACCGGGCGGTAGGCATCCTGGGGGCGGTGAAAACAAGCGTATACATTTATATTGTGCCTGTAATTACAGTCGCAGCCTCCGCTCTTCTTCTGCATGAACAGATAACGTGGGCCACCCTGGCAGGAACCTTCCTGACGTTGACCGGCTCGTATATTTCAGAACGCAAGCTTAATGCGGCAGTTCAACAATAAATGTGGTGCCTTTTCCTGATTCACTCTCAAAATACACTTGTCCATTGGACAGCTCCACGATCTTCTTGACGATAACCAGCCCCAGTCCATTGCCTTCCAGGGAGCGTGATTTGTCGGCTTTAAAGAATCTTTCAAAGATCCGCTCCCTATCCTCTTCCCGGATACCGATGCCATAATCCGTAATCTTCACTCTGACAAGCCCTTCGCTCTGATGAAGACCGATTCGGATGGTGCCCTTCGGGTGTGAAAATTTGATCGCGTTCTGAATCAGGTTTAGCCATACCTCCTGAAGCAAATGCTCATCGCCGGTAATCGTTATTTCCTCCAGGTCAATATCGAATTCAATCTCTTTCCTGGACCACGCGGCTTCCAGAATTAATACCGCTTTCCTGATCTGTTCATCCAGCGAAAATACGGTGGCCTGCTCGCGTATTACTTTGCTGTCCAGCTCCGAAAGCTTTAATAAATTGGTCGAAAGCAGCGATAACCGCTCACTTTCGTTCACGATAATTTCCGTATATTCCGAGAACTGCTCCTCCGTCAGCCGGTTGTCTCGAATCAGCTTGGCAAAGCCTCTAATGGATGTGATGGGTGTCTTGAACTCATGCGATACGCTGGATACAAAATCCTTGCGCAGCACATCGATGTTCCTCAGCTCCCTGGTCATCAGGTTGAAATCGGAGGTCAGCTGCCCCATTTCATCCGCGCTGGTTACTTTGACCTCGATGTCGAAATTGCCCTTGGCTACCTCCTTCGACGCCTTGGACAGCCTCTTGATCGGTTTGACAATCCCTCTTACCGCAATCAGGATGATGATGGTGCCCACAGCGGCGCTTACCAGAAAGACAAGGCCGGTAATCGTCCGGACTCTTTTAAACTCAGCAATGAGCTGGTTATGGTCAACGGACAACTTAACAAAGAAGCTGTTTGAAATGACTCTGATGGCACTGAAGGTCAATGAAGTTAATACCCACCAAATGACCAGAAAGAGAATCGCGAATTTGGCATAAATGGACCGCAGCAGACGGGGCTTCTTCATACCAGCTTCTCCACCTTGTATCCCAGCCCTCTGACGGTGACGATCTTAAATTCCTCGAATCCGTCGAATTTCTCCCGCAGGCGCTTGATATGAACATCGATGGTCCTTTCGTCGGTATCATTGTCCATTCCCCAAATTTCATCCATAAGGTCCTGCCGGGTGAATATTTTTTGGGGGTAGCTCAGCAGCTTGAACAGCAGATAGAACTCTTTTTTGGGCAATACCAGGCTTTCGATTGGGGTTGTGACCGTCAACGTTTCGTAATCCAGAATAACCTCGCCGATCACGATCCGGTGCTCATTGGAAATTTTGGCCCGGCGGAGCAGAGCATGAACCCGCAACAGCATTTCGTCAAAATCTATCGGCTTGACCATATAGTCATCGGTGCCGACGAGAAAGCCTTTTTTCTTGTCCTCAAAGGATTCCTTCGCCGTAATCATCAATATGGGAAGATCATGCCTTGAGCTTCTCAGCTCTTCGGTTAACGTATAGCCGTCCATATTCGGCATCATAATATCCACGATCATAAGATCAATATGCTCGGTATCCAGCACTTCCAATGCCTTCAATCCATCGGAAGCGGCAAAGACGTGATATCCATCGCGGATTAAATAGGTGGTCATCAGCTTGCGGATACTTTCATTATCATCAACTACCAGGATATTGAACATTTTTGCCGCTTCCTTCTATATTAAATGTTGGCCTTAAATTATAAGCTTCTGAGCGCGTCGATCGGATTCAGTCTGCTGGCTTTTCTGGCGGGCATATATCCGAATACAACGCCCACTCCCGCAGAGAAGCCGATCGCCAGTGACACGGTTGATATGGAGATGGAGAAGCCCAGTCCGATGAGCGCTGCGGCAATGTAGGCAATGAGAGCGCCAAGGATGAGTCCGATCAGTCCGCCGATCAGCGAAAGGAAGATCGACTCGATAATAAATTGGAGCTGGATGCGGTTCGGAGTCGCTCCGAGCGCCTTGCGAAGACCGATCTCTGTAGTGCGTTCGGTGATAGATACAAGCATCATGTTCATAATGCCGATTCCCCCGACAACCAGCGAAATCGCGGCAATCCCCCCAAGGAGCATGGACATCATCGACATCATGGTCTGGAAGGAATCAATCATATCTCCCATGTTATTCACGGTGTATGCCGTATCCTTATAATTAAACGCCGCGTTCAGCACGCCTTTAATATCGGTTACCGATTGATCCGCCGTGCTGGTATCCTTCAGGTACACATCCAGACTGGAGATACTTTTTACGTTTAAATTTCGAAGCGCTGTTGTGTATGGAATGAGAATGGAATCGTTATTGGAGTCCATCCCGAATCCGCTGGAGGAGGTTAAGGTGCCGATTACCGTAAAGGTTGTCCCGTTAATCATCAGCTCTTTCCCGACCGGGTCCACACCGTAATAAAATTCACTTACGATATCGCTGCCAATAACAGCCACCTGATTCTTGCTCTCCAGATCGAGTCTGTTGATTCCTCTTCCGGACTTCACCAGACTGGAATCGACCTTGAAATAAACCTCGTTCTTCCCCTTGACTGTTGCGTCTTCTTTGACATGACCATTATACACAATACCCGTTTTGCCCGAAACCGTAGGCGATACGCCGCTGATATTGTCCAGTTTCGAAATGCTGTTCATATCCTCTTCGTTAAGGCCCTGCTTGAGAGGGGTCCCCATGACATTGACCATAATCCGGTTCACACCAAGCGCGTTGACCTGATCGCTGATACTGTTCGTCGCGCCTTGAACAATCGTAATCAGGGCGATAATCGAGGCCACGCCGATAACGATGCCCAGCATGGTCAGGAAGGAACGGAGCTTGTTGTGAATAATATTTTCCCAGGACATCTTTATGCTTTCAAACAGCATCTACTCCACCTCCTGCCCCGTCTGCTCAGTCAAATGGCCATCCAGAATATGAACGATTCGCTTGGCGTGACGGGCAATCTTGATGTCGTGGGTAATCATGACAATGGTTCTTCCATCATGGTTCAGCTCCTCGAACAGCTCCATAACCTGTGCCCCCGTCTTCTGATCGAGAGCGCCTGTGGGTTCATCCGCAAGCAGGATGGTTGGCTCTGTAACCAGTGCGCGGGCGATAGCCACACGCTGCTGCTGACCGCCGGAGAGCTGGTTGGGCAGATTCTTCATTCTTTCCGCGAGGCCCACACGCTCCAGAATCGCTTTGGCCCGCTGCTGGCGTTCCGAGAAGGAAAGTCCTCTATAGATTAATGGAAGCTCCACATTCTGGAGAGCGGTCATCCGCGGCAAGAGCTGAAAATTCTGAAAGACAAAGCCGATTTCGCGATTTCGTATATGGGCAAGCTCCATTTCATCCAGGTCGTTAATATCGTTGCCGGACAGAAGATACTTCCCGGACGACGGCACATCCAGACAGCCGATAATATTCATCATGGTGGATTTGCCCGAGCCGGACGGTCCCAGTATCGATACAAACTCACCGGAATGAACGCTCAGGTTGACATTATGCAGAATGGGCAGCTCTTCATCACCCATATAGTAGCTTTTATTGATATTTTGCATGCGGAGAATTTCGGTCATTCGTTGCCGCCTCCATCCGCCCCGTTCTCGTTGCCGCCTCCTCTGCCGAAACCTACGCCTGTAGATGCCCCGGCAGCTTTCTTGTAAAGGATGGTTTCTCCGTCTGCAACTCCGCTCTTCACTTCAACGTTCGTTCCGTCATTGATGCCTGTCGTGATTTCGGTCTTGACCTCCGCCCCATTCTGATCCTCTTTCAGAACATACGGCTGGTTGCTATCGTCAAACTGTATGGCGGTCATAGGCAATGTAACCACCCCGGTTGCCTTGCTGCTGATAGCCTTGACCTCCGCCGTCATGCCGATTCTGAGGTCCTGATCCTTGGCAAGGTCAATCGTCGCAATAAAGAAGGTGATTCCGTTCATAACTTGTCCTTCTTTGGAGATGCTGCTGATTTTCCCTGTCAGCTCCTTATTGATCGCCCCGATCTTCACTATCGTTTCCTTGCCTGCCGCCAAGGCTTGAATGTCGTATTCGTCCACCTTGACATTCAGCTCCAGATTATTGTAATCCACGATGTCCAGCAGCGCCGTTCCGGCCATAACCTGTGCGTTGTCTTCCATATTGATCTTGACAATCTCACCGTTGATTTTCGATTTAATCTCATCTCCGGCCGTTGTCGTCAGCAGCACCTCGCCCTCGCTGACCGTATCCCCCTCTTTGACTTTCATATCGCTAATTTGCAAAATCTTCTCGGCCATGACCGTTTGCCGGTTTTTCGTTTCGACATTTCCCGAGAAAGAATAATAGGTGGTGATATCCCCTTTTTGGGCAGTTACGCTTTCGTAGGACGCGGCTGCGGGACGCTTAAGAAACACCCCGGCGATGATTACCGCCGCAATCACTATGATGCTGATTACCAGCCATTTTCCAGTCTTCGACTTTCTTCTTGTACCCATGAAGAGACCTCCTATGTATTTAATGAAAACATAATAGTATACGTATATGAACTGAAGATGAACGGCGGGTGCTCTTGCGGAGCGAGCGCGTGGCGTCTTCACAGCAAAAAGGCGCCCGAAGGCGCCCTGATGCGGAACTATTGTCTTATGATGAGGATGTCGCGAGGCGGTCTGCCCGTGCTGCGAATTAAGGCAATTTCGACGTCGGTCAGGTTGCGTCCAACCAGAATGAACGAAGAGGTGACATTATTAAAGTTGAAATTGCCCAGGTTCGCTACGCTTTGGCTGCCCCGGAATACACGGAACGAGCCCTGAAAGTTAATTCGGGAAAACAGCACAAGCGTTACTTGAGAGCTCTGCACCACATTTCTGAGCCGGAAGCTCGAAAGAACGTTGTCAAAACGAAACGCTCCCAGATCACGAACCGCAACTCCCCCGCGTCTAAAATGAATCCGGCGGCCGGTAAAATTGGTGCCCGACCAAAGAGTAAGACGTACATCTCTGTTTGCCAAACTATACCACTCCTTTTCTGAGGATGATATAGTTTATGAGCAACCTCCAATAAGGGTAGAAGACAAATACAGCGGTTCATACGTTTGTTTTTTGAATATTGGTTAACAATGGAAGACGGAAGGAGGAATACCATGAGAGAAGAAGAGCATGAACGAAATGATCAGGACGAGCTTAACCGGTCTTCGCTAAGCAACGAAGAAGAGGCTGCCGAAGACCAAGGCTTGGAGCTTAAATCAGGCAACGAGCTGGAGCGGGACAAGAAGCTGGTCGAGTCCATGGATCAGCCGGACAGCTTTGAATATTAAGAGCAAAGAGGCCAAACACCGGCGGGCGCTGTATAAGAAAGTGCCATAGCCGGTGTTTGGCCTGAGATTTACGGCTTTCCAATATGCTTGATGACCATATTCTCAAAGACCGCCTTGCCCCCCTCGGAGAATAGAGTGATCCCTTTATCGCTGAATTCCGGGAAAATAACATTGGAATAAACGACCGAGCCGTCATCCACAAAGACTTCGATGCTTGTTTTATCGACGAGGATTTTTAAATGAACCTTCTTCTTGCCTGCATCAAACGGCGCTCTGCTCTCCAGGTAGGCTCCGCTCTTGTCGGGCTGCTCTGTATTGGATCGGT
>NZ_ASSC01000190.1 GCF_000520735.1 Paenibacillus forsythiae T98 | reverse complement strand
CTCGCGGACTGGCTTCCGGAGCTGGTCAGCAGCCTGAACCGCTCGTACGATTCCTAACCGGAAGCCGGTTCGTTAGCGCGCCTTATACCAATTTACCGTATCTCGAATCGTTTCAATTAAAGGACGAAAATGAATGCCCAGCACGCTTTCCGCTTTTGCCGCCGAGGTCCGCTTTTTGTTGGTAATCGACCGGATGCCATTGACCGACAACGAGAGCGTCTTGCCTGTTGCGGCCGCATAGCGCTCCGCCGCCCATGCCGCCGCGAGAAGCAGTCTCTTCGGAAGCTGCAGTCTCGGAGCCGGAATGCCCGTTGCTTCCTCAAGCACCTCCATCAATTGCCGCTGGCTCACATGATGCGCGCTCAGAATAAAAGAATCCGATTCGGTTATTCTTTCTGCGGAAATGATCATCGCCTCAGCCACGTCGCGCGGGTCAACCACGTCAATGCCCGAATCGGCAATGAAGCCCGGCAGCCGCCGGTTCATGTAATCGAGCACCAGCTTGCCTCCGCTCGTTGGAGCCGCATCCCATGGCCCGATCATCCAGGATGGCTTCATCGTCACAACCGGTACCCCCAGCTGCCCGGAGAATACGGCGATCCGCTGATCGCCGATCACCTTGCTCCTGCCGTAATCATTCAGCGCTTCGCCTGGGCTCATCACATCCGATTCATTGCTTGGAGTGCCGTCCTCGCGCTTGCGAATCGTTGCGTTGCTGCTCGTATGGATGATCTTCCCGACTCCGGAAAGGCTGGCCTCCTCAAACAACCGCACCGTGTTCGTCACGTTGATCCGCTCAAGCTGCGGCCAGTGCGCGCCCGGAGCGAACGTTTCCCGGAAGTAGGCCGCCGTATGAAAGAGCGTATCGCAGCCCTGCAAGGAGGTAGCCCATTCCTCCACTTGCTCCATATCGCCGACAATCATTTCCGCCCCGGTGTCTCCCAGCAGTTTGTTTCCTTTTTGCTTCGAGCGTACAAGAGCCTTGACTTCATGTCCTTGCGCAGTCAATTGACGGATCAGGTTAATGCCCAGCATGCCTGTGCTTCCGGTTACAAATGCTTTCATTGTCATTGCTCCTTTGCCGAGATTATTCTGTTGAGAATAAGTATTAGACTGTCGCTGTTTTATCTAACTAACGTCTCCGTTCATTCCATCATTGCGTCGGACACCAAATTGCCGAATGTCCGGATATCTTTGAGATAATCGTAATCCTCAGGATTAAAAAGCTGGTTATACATCCGTACTGCTACCGCGTCATAGGAGGGAATGACCAACACGGCGCATCCCGTAATGCCGAGTGCTTGATACGAGCCAGCAGGCACGCGCTCGCCAATCTGGTTGACTGGTGTGTCGTGTTGAAGCCACCAGATATAACCGTTACGTGGCATTAGGGACGGAACGGAATCATGCGTGTGGAGAGCCGTCACACGCTCGAATATACTAAATGGCAGTACTTGCTCACCGCCCTCGGCAGTTCCCCGGCGAAGATGAAGTTGTCCCCACTTTGCAAGATCGCGGGCGCTGACGAACAGGTTGCTTTGGTCTCCGGCCGTGCTGTCGTTCGGACCGACCCAGTTGTCCGGATGCGAATAATAATTGTAGATCAGATGTTCATGCGGGGCTGTACACCAGCCGGTTTCACGCAAGCCATAAGGCTTAAAAACCGCTTCTGTCATGAATTCACTCAATGTCATCCCGGTAAGTCGGGATATGATCTGGAACAGCAGCGCGATGCCGGCATTGCGATAAGCCCACCCTTTACCGGCAGGAAACTCTTGGATCAACTGTCCTTCCCGTTCCATAAGTCCGTGTGTATGCGTCACGAGGTGACGCAGTGTCACGTCATGCGTGAAGCTGGGCAGACCATCCAGATACCGCGATACCGAATCGTCTATGCTCTCAATTCTTCCCTGTTCGATCAGTAGGCTGATGGCTAGTGCAAGATAGGTTTTGCGTACAGAGCCCACATTAAATTGCGTATGTGCATCCACGATACGCGAACGCTCGTCTTCATCGTGCTTGCCGGAGTAAGATTCGTGCACCTTCTGGCCGTTCTGCAGGACGTATAACGCCGCCGCTGTCGCCCCTATACGGAGCTGCACATCATAAACATAGTCAGCCAACTGCTGAAATCTTGACTTCATGCTTATATCCCCTTCGTTGTAATCAATTATTCTCTCTCTCTTATCTTTGAATGCTTTGCAAATAAGCGGCAAGTATGGCGGCGAACGTATCGTAGGCGCCCTCGTAATCGAACTCTTCATCGCAGAGCCGCTGTAGCCCCAGGCCGTCAAATACGGACAGGAGTATGGGAGCGAGCGAACGCGAATGCTCCTCCGGAAGCTTGCCAACCTGCTCGATAAGCCGGGTCAGATGCTCTCGTTTGCGGGCCAGCGTGGTCTTTATACTCTCCGACACCGCAGGATTTCTCAGCCCCAAAGCATACAACTCATAACGAAGCTTGACCCATGACGGGTTGTCCAAGGCCCTTGATTGTGGAACGTTGAGCGCCGACTTCACGGCTGCCGCATGTAACTGCCCGCTGCTGTCATTTCCCGGGAATACATACGATTCACAGTATTTCTCCGATTCACGGCGGAACACTTCCGCGAACAACAAGTCCTTGCTCGGAAAATAGTAGCTGATCAAACCCTGTGCGACTCCTGCCACCCGGGCAATTTCTTTTGTGGAGGCTTTGTCATATCCTTTTTCAGCCAATACTTGATAGGCCGCGTCAATAATTCTCTGCTGTTTATCGTTCTCCGTAATAAAGACCTCCCAAGATTAAAGTATCATCCCAAGACTTTGTTTGATTAATCAACCAAATGATAACATCGGTTCCGATGCCATTGCAAGCCCCGGGGAAAATAGAACAGGCGCCCTCAACCGTAAGGTTTCGGGTCGCCTGTAACGTCTTGGCAATCAAGCGGCCTTGTCGCATAAATAAAGAGATATGAGCCTTAGAAGATCCTTGATGATGACGGGTTTCTTGATAAAATCGGTCGCTCCTGCTGCCAGGCATTTCTCCCGGTCCTCCTTCATCGTCTTCGCGGACACGGCAATAATGGGAAGGTCGCTCTTTAGCAGTTCTTCACGAAGGATCGACAGCGTATCGTAGCCATCCAGCACCGGCATCATGATGTCCAGAAGCAGAATGTCGATTCCGGGATTCTCTCTGACCCGCTGAAGGCATTCGAACCCGTTCTGCGCCGTCAGTACATGCATGCCGTACTTCACAAGCGTTTGTGTCAGCGCATAGATATTTCGCGGATCATCATCGACCAGAAGGACGGTTCTGCCCGACAGCAGGCCATATTCCCTGTTCACTGGCGTCTCCTTGGCAGCGTCGCTGTTCTCGGGCCGGTGTTCAAGAGCTGCCTCAGCCTCGGAATCGAATGTGTAATCCTTCGGGTCCGGCTCCTCCTTCAAATAAGGAAGATAAAGCGTGAAGGTGCTGCCCGCCTGCGGCGTGCTATTGAGCGTAAGATGGCCGCCGAGCAGCCTTGTCAGCTGCTGGGAAATGGACAGCCCGAGTCCCGTTCCGCCGAACTTGCGCGCTGTTGAGCCGTCCGCCTGCTGGAACGCTTCAAATATAAGATCCCGCTTATCCGGAGGAATTCCAATACCGGTGTCGGTCACGGCAAAAGCCAGCACTGGCCCCGCAGGAGTGTATCCTTCGTATGCAAAGGTGTCGAGCTTGGAGATTTCGAGCGTTACGCCGCCTTCTACCGTAAACTTAAAGGCGTTGGACAGCAAATTGCGAAGGATTTGATGCAGACGCAGCTCATCTGTGTAGAAAATGTCGGGTGTTCCGGGTTGCAGAACGACGCTGAATTCCAGATTTTTCGATTCCGCCGTCTTGCCGAAATACCCCTCGAACAAGGATGGAAATTCGGTAAGATTAACAGCGCTTGTTTCTATTGCCATTTTCCCGGCCTCAACCTTGGACAAGTCCAGAATATCGTTAATAATCGCCAGCAGGTCGCTGCCCGAGGAATGAATCACCGACGCATAGCCCAGCTGTTCTTCCGTCAAGTTGCCGCTGTGATTCTCGGACAGAATCTGCGACAGCAGCAGCATGCTGTTAAGCGGCGTCCGCAACTCATGCGACATATTTGCCAGGAACTCCGACTTGTACCGGGAGCTTCTTTCCAGCTCTTCGTTCATTTTCTCCAGTTCGGCCGCCGAATTCTCCGCAATCTGCTTCTGCGTTTCCAGCTTGCTGTTCACGTTAATCAGCTCATGTGTCTGGGATTGAAGCTCTTCCGACTGGTTCTGCAGCTCCTCGTTCATCGTCTGGGCTTCGTTATACAGGTGCTGGATTTGCATCCGGGTCATCACGGAATTCACCGATACGGCCAACAAATCAAGGAGCTGTTCCAGCAGCTTGAAATGATCGGGCGCCCATTTCAGCAGGGAAGCGACCTCGACCACCGCGACGGTCCTGTTCTCAAACACAACAGGGGCAATCACCGCCTGCCTGGGCGGGGTCCTTCCAAGACCCGAGCTGATATGAATATAGTCGCCCGGCAGTTCTTCAAGCTTCAGAATATTCTGGTCCAGCGCGCATTGGCCTACGAGACCCTCGCCCAGCTTGATTTTTTCTTTGGCGGGGCTTATTTCCTCGTTACCGCCCGCATAAGAGCTGATTCTCAGCAGAGAATCGCCATAGTGGTCTTGAGCAATGTACACCGCGCCGTACTGTATCTCAAGGATGGTTGCCAGCCTGCTCAGGAAGGTATCGCATAGAGCGGCGGGGTCCGTTTTTTCCTGAAGTTTTACCGACATATGGGTGAGCTGATCGCTGAAGCGCTGCTCTCTTTCCGCTTTCTCCAGCAGACGGTTAGTCGCCGCGGCAAGATCGGAGATCTCATCCTGCGTCCTGACCTCGATTCGCCTTGCTCTGCTGTCTCCGTCGGCGATATGGTTGATGGCGGCAATTACGTTCTTCAGCGTCTTCACAATGCCGTCGGTGATGAGGATGGAAGCGGCAAGGGCGACCGCCACCACCAGACTCCACAAAATATACATGGTAACGATGAGCTGCTGGTTCCGGGATCGGAGATCGCTGATCCGCTTGGCCGTGGCGGCTTGTTCAATATCGCGGAAATGCTGCGCCTCGCTGCGGATTTGTTCGACGATTGCTTTGCCGGGATCGGCATTAAAAAATGCGGCCACCTCTTTATCATGGCCCGCCTGCTTGAGTTCGACGACATATTGCCCCGCTTTGACGATCCAGGCTTCGATATTTCGTTTGATGCTTTCCAGATTCTCGACCTGGGATGTACTGCTTGCAACCAGTTCCTTCAAATTGGAGAAGTTGACCTGCCATTTCTCCAGTCCGTCGTAGTAGGGGGCAAGGTAAGAGTCGTTGCCGGTAAGCGCATAGCCTCGCTGGCCAGTCTCCATGTCCAGAACATTTTTCTCCAATTGAAAGGTAAGCTCATGAACCTGCATATCATGTCCGCTCAGAGTGACCGTTTCCTTCTCAAGCTCGGAAATCCGTCCCTGTACGTTGACTAGAAACAGCCCGAGCAGCACCAAAATCATAATGTACCCGAGAGCGATTTTTCCGCGGATTTTCAAATTCATCACATGTTTATCCACAAAAAGGTACAACCTCCGTCCTGATGACCAGCGTGAGCCATTATTTTTTGTACAAGTCCCGGAGGCTAAATCATCTCACTGCGCTGAACGCGTTCCTTGAGCTGGCGGACGCCGGCCTCAAGCCTCAGAATGGTCTCTTCAATCTCTTTCGGATCGATTCCCTGGATAACGGGCGGCGGCGCCTGCTTGCTTTCGGCTTTCATTTCACGCAGGGTAATCTGCTGCTCCTGCCATTTGTCCATCAAGTCCGCGATGGTTGCATAGAACCGTTCATAGTCCTTAATCACATTGTCCAAAAAAGTGTCTACTTCCTCGGGATCGTATCCGCGCAGCTTCATGCCGAACTCTTTCTCGTGAATGGTTAGCGCGTCGAGCGCAATCCCCAGCTGACTGAACAGCTTTCTCTGTTTGTCCAGTCTTCGCTTCATGTGTTCATCCATCTCCAGACCTCCATCGTTGACTGCTTCACTTTCAGCTTAACTTATTATATCAGGGCGGGGACTTGGTGGAAATATCACCGTCCCGCGCCGGTCTGCCTGCTCGCTCTCCCAAAATCCGGAGGGATCTCATGGGGGCTCCTAATAATTATCGGCCACCGCCTTGTTCAGTATGCCCAGGCACCGGTCCAGATCGGTCTTGACCTGCTTCTTGTAAAGCTTCGCTTTCTCGGCTCCGTCCGGCGTGAAATGATAAAGAACGATTTCCTGAAAATCGACCTTGGGATCATTTCCTTTCAGTTGTTTGGTCCGGTACAGAATGCCCTGCTGCACCAATTCGTGGAGGGCGCGGTAGATTTCGCTTTGCGGAGGGTTGTAGCCGTGGTTTTTGAAATCTCTGCGCAAATCCTCCAGCATTTGATAGCCGTAGCCATGATGCTGCTCGACCATGGTGATGAGGTAAAGCTTGATAAACGCCCTCTGGGCAATCATAAAAGCCATAAGAATCCTCCTCTGCTCATTACTGGATATCTCTATATAATCACTGTTTACCAAATTTCACAATATGATTTTTGGGGGAGATTTCCGGGACTTTTTCGATTGAGCTTGTTGCGGGGGGCGTCTTGTTATGGGTTTGATAGGAATGGTGAGGGGGGGATTATTTTTCTGCTGATATTATTGTGAATTTTTCATATGTTGAAATATTGCCGATAGTTGCAGTTGGTTGCCGTATCCGTATCGGATGGGCCGTTAATTTGTGCTTGCGCGCGCAAAAAGGCCGTATTCCCCAAATTGTCATGAATCGGGAAATACGGCCTCTTATGATTTCATGTCGGTAATAGGTTAATTTTAAAGGTTATTCCGCTTATACAGCTCCGGATCGGTATCCGCATTTCCCCCGTAACGGGCAGCGTTCAGCGAGCGGTTGTTACGGAAAATATCCGAGATTTCGGAATTTCGTCCGCTGTCGTCCACAAGAACAAGAATCTTGCCTTGATCCACATAGCCTTCATATTCCCTGGCTTCCTCTTCGGGTATGCCGAGGCCGACAAGCCCGCCGACCAGACCGCCTGCGCCCGCTCCCACCGCCGCGCCGGTCAGTGCTCCTGCTATTGGACCTGCCGCGATAATCGGGCCGATGCCCGGAATGGCCAACGCGCCGATGCCGGCCAGCAGGCCGG
>NZ_ASSC01000189.1 GCF_000520735.1 Paenibacillus forsythiae T98 | reverse complement strand
CGAGGCCGCCGATGAAGACCGGCGGCTTCGCGCGGAAGCATGCCAGCAGCGTAAAGAACAGACCGGACACCAGCACAAATACAGCCGCCCACTTTAACAGTAAGGTGCGGAACGGGTCCTTCTTCATCCGTCACCCCATGTATAGCCGATGCCGAATACCGTCTTGATGTACCGGAAGTTTCTGGGATCGTCCTCCAGCTTGTCCCGCAGCCTTTTGACATTGACGCTGAGTGTGTTCTCATCCACGAAATTCCCGGACTGGTCCCACAGCCGGTCAAGGAGCATCTCCCGGGTCATGACCTGCCCGCTATTCTGCGCGAGCGCTTCAAGCAGCCGATACTCGGTCATTGTCAGCTTTAGCTCCTCAGCGTTTTTCGAGACCGTCATTTTGCCATAGTCGATCTTCAAATCCTTGTAAATAAACAGGCGTCCCGTTCCGGCTTCATCCTCCCCGCTTCTTCTTAAGACGGCCTTTACGCGCCGGAGAAGCACCTCCATACTGAAAGGCTTGGAGATATAGTCGTCCGCCCCAAGATCGAAGCCGGCGACGATTTCCGGCTCCGTATCGTTGGCGGTGAGGAAGATGACGGGAACCCCGGAGCTGCGGCGAATCTCCCTGCATAATTCCGTGCCGCTGCCGTCGGGCAGGCGAATATCCAGAATGGCGAGCTGGATGTTGCGGGATTGAAAGTACTCCGCCCCTTCCCGGTAAGAGCCTGCCGCAAGCACCTCATATTGTTCTTTTTCCAGCGTATAGGCCAGCCCCTCAAGCAGCAGCCGGTCGTCCTCCACGATCAGAATGGTAGTCACCCTTGTTCACTCCCCCGTCCTTAGTTTATCAAGCCCGCAGGAGTCCTTCAGCGACATGCCGCGCACAGTCCTCTGGAATCAGGCCGCTTCGCGCAGACGCTCGGAAAGCGGGGCACGGCGGACTTTGCGGTAAGTGAAGACGGGAGCGGCCAGACAAACCCCGATTACGAGCACAATGACCACCGCAAGCGGGATGGCCGGGAAGGTATAGACCGCATATGTGGCCTCCTGGCTGAACAAGCGATACGCCCCGTACGCCAGAGCATTCCCGAGAGATGTGACAAGCAGCAAGGAAATGAACGAATACCAGGCTCCTTCAAGTAGCAGCAGCCTTTTAATCTGCCGCGAGGTCATTCCGACGCTTTCCAGCACAGCCAGCTCCGGCTTCCTCGCCATGACGCCCGTAATCATTATATTCACGAAATTCAACAGCCCGATCAGGGCGAGAATCAGCGAGAGCCCCCCGCCAAGGATATAGAAAGCCAGCTTGGCCGATCGGATCATCTCCATCATGCTGATTTTGGATTCCAGTTTCAGGTCTTTGTTTCCGGCAATTGCCGCTGTGACCTGTTCAGAGATTGCGTCCCAGTCCTTCCGGTCCGCATCAAAGGTCACCTTATAGACGACCGGATCATTTAATAGTTGCTTCATGGCGGATTGGCTAATATACACATTGGGTGCCGTACTATGAAAAGTAATCAGACTGAGGAAATTGCCCATCCCTCCGATTTCCAGTTCGGTTTTTTTGGCGGCACCCGTAATTTTCATTTTAAAGCGGTCTCCGGTATTGAAGGCGGCAGGAATTTCCCCATCCATCAGGGCCACCTCACCGCGTTCAAAACGCTCCGCGTTAACTGGAGACGGGAGCTTCTTGTTCGCCTCACGAAAGTCAGCCGGATCAATTCCTATCACCTGACCACTAAACATTTCGGGATTTTTCTTGAAATCTGCGGCACTCGGAGGGCTTTCCATGAAGCGCGCTGTAAATTGATCCACGTATTTTCCAAACACCTTCGGATCATAATCCAGCATGGCTTGCGCGAGATAGGTGGTTCTCATGTCTTTCACCCCCGGTATTGACCTGATCTTTGCCAACATTTCGGGGGTAACGGCTTGCTTGTCCCATCCGGACTCATGGGTCAATTTAAAATCGTTCGGCATATAGTCGTCCACAAAATGTTCCGGACTCATGCTGAGGACCAGCGTGTTGATCACCAGAAAGGTCGTTAGGCCAAGGAACAGGGACAAAAATACGACAATTGCGCGCTTTTTGATTCTGAAGATGTTCCTGAGCGCCATCCGGTGCAGCTTTGAACCGCCGCTGCCGGCTCTCACCTTGGACGAAGAGGCGACCCCGGTGTATTTAGCCGCTTCAACGGGCGAGATTTTCCCGGCGACCCTGGCAGGCTTGATGCAGCTGACCATCGTAGTGATCAAGGCGAACAGTGCTGCTCCGGCATAGATAACCGGGTGGAACGAGAGGCTTCCGCCAGTCTGCAGGTCGATCGTGTTCAAGGCCAGCGGAACAATACCGAACGAGGTGGCCGCTCCGGCGATTAAACCGATTGGAATGCCGATTAATGCCAGCCGCAGCGCCTGCTTGCGAATCATGGTGCGGATTTGCCGTCTGGTGACGCCGATGGTCTTCAGCAGCCCGTAGAACCGGGTGTCGCCCGCCACCGACAGGTACAGCACATTGTAAATCAACAGGTAGCTGCTCAACATCACAAAGAGAACGATTCCGCCATAGCCGACAAGCGTCGCTATATTGCCATTGTCCATGTGTTCCGTATCGGATACGGGGCTTAACTCCTGGCCTTTTCCGAGCTTGAGATCCCGCTTCGTGCTATCTATTAATTGTTCAAGCCCCTTCTTGTCCGTGAATAAAATGGAAGCCATACCGGCGTCTTGAATCGCGGTTCCCTGCTCTTTCATGAACGCTTCCGAGACAAGCAGGCTGCCCAGGTCTCCGGAGCGGAGCTGAGAGTAGTCTTTGAACCAGCCGGTGAGCTTGAAGGTCGCTTGATGCCGTACCGGCTTCCCTTCAGCCATCGTGGTGTAGCTCAGCGGAATACTCATCCCGATTTCAGGCTTCTTGATTCCCATTTGCTTGAGCAGGTCCAGCGGAGCGGCGATTTCGTTCAATGCGGAGGGATAAGCTCCCTTCCATCCGTCAACGGCGGGCCTCCGCATGGTGTTCCATTCCGTCTCATCATACCAGACCAAATGGGCGGCCTCATCCGGATCATCTGAAATGCCCTGCACCGTACTAAAGATGGCCTCAAGTCCGACAGCCTTGATATAGCCAAGCTCTTTCAGCTTCTCAAGCTGATCCTCCGTTGGAGCAGGAAGCTGTGCTTGAGCGGTGGTCCCTGCAAGCTTGGACGCCTGCGAATCCCATGATTTGGAAACGCTCATGCCGATGCTGAAAAAAGAGGTAATCAGCCACGTTGTCAAAATAATCGCCAGAATGACGAACCGGTTTCGGCTGCGGCTCACTTTCATGCTTCCGGCTGCCAGCTTGTTAACAGCGGTCTTAGTATTGTTGCGAAACATCGTAAATCCGTCCTTCCGCTATTTGTCCGTCTTCGATCCGGAATACCCGATCGGCCATCAGGGCGATTTCCTCGTTATGCGTAATCATAATCATCGTCTGGTTGAACTGGCGGCTGGTCACCTTCAGCAGCCCGATGACCTCCTGGCTCGTGGCGCTGTCCAGATTGCCCGTAGGCTCGTCCGCCAGAACAAAAGAAGGCTTCGCCGCCAGCGCTCT
>NZ_ASSC01000188.1 GCF_000520735.1 Paenibacillus forsythiae T98 | reverse complement strand
GGAAGGGGAACGCCCGGGGGCGAAGTGGATCGCGGATAGACCGGGACCGGTATTGTTCTCAGTGTTTCCGGTACAGTCCCGGAATCCTGGAAGGAATTCACAAGCGCCGAAGACTGCAGTGCCGGCTCTGGCGTTTCCGCAGTGGCGCTTACTTCCGCGAGTGCGTCCTGCTCGTCGGCTGCATGTGCAGGCGTTGTTTCCTGACATGGCGGAGCGTTGGTATCTTCCTGGCTCTGACCGGTGTATTTGCTCTCCAGCAGCTCCAGCTGATGCAGCACTTGACGCCCGGTGATTTGCCGTTCGTCATATACAACGAGAAGTCGGCCGGTGATCGCGGATGCTTCGACTCTAGTCACGCCTTCTAGAAGCACCAGATCCTGACGCAGAGACAATTCTGTTGGTTTACTGTGCAGCAGACTCGCAAATTCCAGGCGAATACGCCCCGGCAATAAGCGGATAAACCGGCTGCGATGAGCGGTAATCGACATGAAATTGCTCCTTTTCAGGGTAAAGACTCCAATTTTTTAGCAAAACGTAGTATTCGCAAATTGGACTTGGTTATGCGTCGGATTTGTCGGAGCTTTCCGTATAAAATGCGCATAAAACTCCGTGTATTGAGGGATAATCACAATTACTTAAAGCAATCCATTTCTTGGAGGGTTCTCATGATAAAATCGCGTATGGGTTTGATATTGGGCGCGGCGGCTTTATTGTTAGCGTTGTCGCCGGAAGCCAGAAAAACTGTGAGAAGATGGGCAGTCAAGGGAACGGAGACCGTGCTCGATTTAACCGAAATGGCGAAGGAAAGCATTTCCGATCGCACAGACCGGCAACAATGACGCAAATTGGGGTACAATCTGATAAGACCGCAAAACGCGGTTATATAGAAGAATGGAGGACTTTCCTATGCTCCAAGGCGGATCATTATGGGCAGGCCTTCTTGCCGGAGGCATGTCACAGCTTCAGGACACCAAGAGCTTGCAGCAAGGGCGAATAGGCAAGAAGGAGTATACGGTACAAACGGTGGAGAACGTAACCGGAGCGGTCGGCGTAATGGCCGGAGTGGAGTACGGAGCAGTGCTCGGCAGTACAGTGCTGCCCGGCGTGGGCACCGTGGTTGGAGCGCTGCTTGGCGGCGTACTGGGCGACCGGATGGGCCGGATCGTAGGCGGTCAGGCGGGCAATATATTATCTAAGAACCCGCTGGTTAATAAGGTTGTCCAGCCGGTTGAAGAGGCGATTCAGTAACAGGAAAGGCGGGGATGCAACCCCGCCTTTTTCCAAACACATATACAGCCGCATGCTTGAACTGAGCCCGCAGTTGCTAGATAAGCTGAAAAGCTTACTGGACCGGTAACCGGGATTTAGCCCTGGTTCGATCGAAAGGCACCTCGAATTGGCGAGGTATCCTTCGGCGGTCTACCTGAACTCCTGCGGATGCCGGTTGCGCAGCTCCTCAACGGCATGTCCCCGCCCGGTTTGCACCAGCCGCTCGGCATAACTCTTCAGATGTCCTTTTAATAGGCCTTTAGCTGCGGAACCGTAGCGTATTGCTCGTTAATCCCTTTGATCAGAGAGAAGGCATCGCCCGAAGACACGCGGGCCTTCTGGAAATAATCTCCCGTGTACAGTTCCTTAAGATACAGCGCCGCGGCTTCGGGGTTCTTGGAATCCGCGGAGATTCCCATCCAGGGCAGGCTGCCTGCCAGCTCAATCGCCCCCTTGCGCCCGGAGTCGGGAACGGGCGGCGCCATCACGCCATAATCAAGATTCGGATTATCCTTGTTCCATACTCCGATGCTCCAGGCGCCCTGCACGATAAATCCCGCTTGCCCCTGGTCAAACAAAGCCCTTGCCTCCGGAGCCGAAATGCTCATAGTCTGCGGATGAAAGCTCTTGTCGTCCGCCAGATTGATGGGGGAGGTTGAATTCAGGCCGGCGCCAGCCAGAGAGGACCAGTCGCGCACAATCATCAACCAGCGGCCCGTCTGCTTGCCGCCCTCGACTTATACCGTAATACTTGCCCTTGCCGTTCTCCGTAATCCTTCTGGCCGCTTCCCGAAACTCCGTGTACGTCCGGGGCAGATGGGCATCGTCATAGCCCGCCTCCTTCAGCAGCGTTTTGTTGTAGAACACAAGACTGGAAGGGAGAGACGCCGTTTCGGGAATCGCGTACAGTTGTCCGTCAAAGGAAGTGATGCCATTTTGAAACGTGCCGTCAGCGAATGGGTTCAGGAAGTCTTCGCCGAGATACGGATTCAGCGGCTGAAACCAGCCTTCCGCAACCGCCGTCGCCAGCTTGACGTTTGACGGAATCGGGAACAGATCCGGCGCCCGGCCTGACTGGATTGCCGTCAGAATCGTATTTTATTTGCTGGAGCATTACCGGGAGCAGGTACAGATTCAGGAGCTTGCAGACCTGATCGGGCGTTCACCGAATTATACGATTTCCATCTACCGGGAGGTGACCGGACAATCGCCCATCCGGTACTTGCACCAGCTTCGGATCATCGAAGCCTGCAATCTGCTGTTGAACTCCGATATGAGCATATCCAGCATTGCCAGTTATCTTGGGTATTACGATACTTCCTATTTTTTTCGCATATTCAAGAAGCAGACCTCATATTCTCCCTCCGAGTTCGCCGTGAACGGTCGTATAGTGGAGTAAGCGGGAGTTTAATTCGACTCAGTTTTACAAGTGATTATAAATTTTCTGCATATCTATGTTAATAGAATGTTAAATTTTATAAAAAATGAAATTTAAGGGAATTGATCATTGACACGAAATCCCAATAAAAGGTACATACATATATGAGATCAATAGAACCAAGCAGCATTTGCATCTATAGCCGGGTCTTTCATCAATGGTTAAAGCGATTTTCACTATTTGAGGAGGATAGCTTAATGAGCAAAATGTACGTTGATCGACTGGAAGCAGGCGCCAGTACAAAGGAAAGGATTATTCAGACGGTTTCCGGTGTAACGGGTCACAGAACTGAAGATATTGATCCTGAAATGTTTCTGGAGGATGATCTGGGGCTGGATTCCATCAAGATGATTTCGCTGATGAACGAAATGATGCAGCTGATTCCGGAGGAGCAGCTCGATGAGTTTAATGCCGCCCATCCGGTGGGTTCATTGCTGGTTATACAGACGGTCCGCGAATTGGTGGAGATTTTCGAGAAGTGGGAAGCCTCGCGAAGACCTGCTGGGGATCTGGCAAATGACACTCTTGCCGCCAGTGCATCCTCCCCGGCCGAAGACCTGCATGCACAGTTGAAAGTCGCTGTCTGCGAGCTGATCTCGGAGATTGCGGGCCACAGTATAGAGGACTTGCATGCGGATATGAATCTGGAAAGCGATCTGGGTCTGGATTCGATCAAAATGATTTCGCTTATGAACGGTATGCTCAAACTCCTTCCTGCGGAGCAGGCAGAGGATTTTACGTGCAAACATTCCTTTGCTTCGCTGCTGACCCTGGAGACCATAGGGGATATTGTGGAATTGTTTGCCGATTGGCGGAAGCATTCCGGCGTTGGCTCTGAGCCGGGCCTAGACACCGGCGGTCCTGTTGTTGCGGAAATTTCTGAAAATGATCCTGAATTTCTTGAAATGATACATACCCAGTATTTATTTTTGGTGACCTATTTATCTGTGGCCAACCTCTCCATCAGCTCGGGAGTGAAGGTCAAGGGGGAACTGAATATCGGCAGTCTGAGGGAGTCCTGGAGAGAGCTTGTGTACCGCCATCCGATTCTGCGCGCCGTGTTTACCGTTGATCCGGGAACAAGCAGCCTGAAGGGCTACCGCCTGAAGCTGTTGAAGGAGATTGTCCTGCCCGAAATTTCGGTGGAGGATATCCGGCATCTGGGCGCTCAGGAGCAGCAGCAGGTGATTTCCCGGAGATTTGAGGACGCGCTGAATCACAAATTTGATATTACAAAATGGCCACTGCACACCTTCTCCGTAATCCGTACCGCCGATGATGAATACGAGCTTATCCTGGACATCAACCATCTGATCTCGGACGGTCTGGGGAACCAGCAGCTCTTGAAGGAATTTCTGACGATATATGGCGCGAGGTCGCAAAAGAAAATGGCCGGGCTGGGGCCGGCCCTGCATGCCCAGGAGTATAACCGGATCGCCGCCGGGCTGAATACATGGAATGCGCCCGAGGAGGTTCAGGCTCTGGATGATTACGTGCGGCAGCAGGGCAGGGGAACGTATTTTTTCAACCCCTATAAATCCTCCAAAGCGTTCTCGGCTGCACACTCGCCCGGGGCGGTGATCCGTACCCGGAAATATTGGCTGGATGAGCAGACCACGGCTCTGCTTATTAACCGCACGAAAGCATGGCGGACCTCGCTGTTTGTTCTTCTGGTCAGCGCGTATATCAAGACGATTAAGCAGCAGGGGGAGGAGCAAAGCCAGATTATTCTTAATCTGCCGACAAGCGGCAAGCTCTACCCCAATCAGGATGCAACGGACGTGCTCGGCGCGTTTGCCCAGAATCTTGCTCTTACCTTCTCTTGTGACGACGCCGGGGAAGCCTGGGAATCGCTGATCGGCAGAACCCGGGAAGTCATCAACAGCAAGCTATCATCAGGAATAGACAGGGCGCAGACCTACAGAGCCGCACACTATGCCAAAGAAACGATTCCCCTGCAGGATGGCGGCATGCCGGCTGCGGCGGCTTCCATGATCCGTTCGACGCTGAAATCAAACCTTTACCTCTCCTTCGTAGGAAACACATCCATTGACAAGAGATACGGAAATTATGAAATCCATGATTATGAAGCCTACACAGGCACCAATCCCGGAACGATCGACAACCTGGTTGAAATCTTTCAAGGCCGGCTTATGCTCACATCGAATTATGACAGCAGCTTCTTTGACGGCGAGTACATGGAAGCGCATATGCGAAGATTCATCGAAAATATTAAAAGTCTCGCCGCTGTTGAAGTGAAGGCAGCCGAGCCTTTCTCCGGATTGCCGCGTACGCATAACGGTGAAATGGAAGAAACCTTGCGACGCATCGCTGAAGAAATTGGCGCGAGAAGGCTTGGGGCCGAAGATCTATCCATGGATCTGGAGGCCGAGCTGGGTCTGGATTCCCTGCAGCGTATCCGGCTTATCGCGCGGCTTGGCGGCATATTCAAGGGTATTGACAAGGAGTCTTTGCTGGGCTGCCGGACCCTGAATGAAATAATTGCCGTAATGGCAGACGGAAGCGGCATTCAGCCTTCTTTGAGCGAGCATGCGGGGGGAGCGGACATTCCTTATCTGAAAATCTCCCGCCAATGCAAAATTACGCCGGATGCCGTCGCTGTTCTGGACGGGGAACGCAGCCTCACCTACCGCGATCTGGATAGCTTATCCAACCGCCTGGCGCACTATCTTCGCTCACAGGGCGTGAAGTCGCAGAGCCTGGTCGGGATCATGACGCTCCCCGGCCCTCTCCTGCTGGTTGGAATTTTAGGCATTCTGAAGGCGGGCGCCGCTTATGTTCCGCTTGATCCGGTATATCCGCATGAACGGATCAAGTATATCGTAGGGCACGCCCGGCTTCAGTTCCTGTTAACGGAACAGTCGCTGAAGGAGCAGGCGGACCTCATCGTTTCGGAAAGTCCGTCTGTCCGGACCCTGGTTTGGCTCGATGAAACGGAGGATTCTTCGCAGTGGAGAAGCTGCTCCGATCAAGAGCCTGATGTTGAAAGCTCGCCGCATGATGTCATGGTGGTTCTGTATACGTCAGGATCAACCGGAAATCCCAAGGGAGTCCTGCTTAATCACCGGGGCTACATGAACCGGCTGGAATGGCATCAGGAGACCTTCCGGATGCAGCCCGGCGAACGGGTGGCGCAGAAGACTTCCTGCTGCTTCGATATCTCGGTGTGGGAGCTGCTGTGGCCATTAATGTATGGCGGGACCGTATGTCCTGCCAGGCCGGAGGTGGTCAAGAATCCATGGAGCCTGGCCCGTTGGATGATCGATACCGGGATCAATGTCATGCATTTTGTGCCTTCATTGTTCGGCGAATTTGTCCACTCACTGGAGGACGAGGGATATGCGTTTCCCAAGCTGCGCTGGCTCATCTTCAGCGGAGAAGCGCTTCCTCTCTCACCTGTTCAGAAGTGGCTGGACCGGCACGGGCGCTCCACCGGACTTGCCAATCTCTATGGTCCTACAGAGGCTTCCATTGATGTCACCTGCCACATCATTTCCGAAAGACCGGGAGCGGGCGGCGAGCTTGGCATTCCTATCGGAAAGCCCATCAAGGGCGCGTTCATTAAAAACCTGGATGAGCAGATGCGTGAAGTGCCCGAAGGCGAAATCGGCCAGCTTTGGATCGGAGGCATTCAGCTTGCGAAAGGATATTTGCATGATCCGGAGAAGACCCGCGAAGCGTTTCATCCGAATCCGTTCCCGGAAATTCCGGGGGAATTCATTTACCGTACTGGGGATTTGACGTTGAAAAGGGCAGACGGCAGCTACGAATATCATGGCCGGATCGATAACCAGGTGAAGCTTCGCGGCTTCCGGGTGGAGCTTGGCGAGATTGAGGCCGTATTGGATGCCCATCCCGGGATTGACGAGGCCGCCGTCATTGTAGTCGAGCCTGTTCCCGGACAGCAGACGCTGCTTGCCTGCCTGTCCGGCAAGGTGACCGATGACAAAGAAATCAAGGATTTCATTGGCCGGAAGCTTCCTTATTATATGATCCCGCACCGTTTGGAGTGGCTCCCGCGGCTGCCGAAGAATCCGAACGGCAAGCTGGACCGCAAAGCGCTGCGGGATCAATTCGGCGGACCCGGCAGCCAGGCGGAGTCTTCTGACCGTCAGCGTCTCCATGGGGAGGACACCCTTCCGCTGGCGCCGGCGCAAAGCTGGCTGATGCATTATTTTGAATATCCGCATTGCTGGGCGGGCTATACCCGATTTGTATACAAACAGCCGCTGGATTTGCAGCGGTTCAAGCAAGCTGTCGCTATGCTGAACGGGCGTCATGACGTGCTGAGAAGCGTCCTGGTGCAGAAGGATTCCGGATGGGAGCAGCGGTTCCTGTCCGAAGGAATGGACAGCAATGTCGATTTCTACGATGGCAGACATATGGAGGAAGCCCAACGAAATCAGGAGATTCAAGCGATCCTGACCGAAGTGATCGAGGGGCTAAAGGTCGATCAGTGGCCCTTATGGAGAATTGTCGTGACCCGGATTTCCGAGTCGTCGTACGATATTGCGGCGGTTGGCCATCATCTGATTTCGGATGTGATTACCAATCAGCTGCTGGTGCAGGAAATTTGGCAGATTTATGCCGGGCTTGAATCAGGGGAGGCCGGAGTACAGCTTCCGAAGCCGAACCCGTATGCGGATTTCGTGCGGGCGGTGCAGGAAGAGAAGAGCATCCATGCCAAAGCTTATGCGGATTACTGGACTTCACAGTTTACAGCGGAATCGGTGTGCAAGCTCCCGGCCGATTTCTTCAAGGGGCCAAACGACGAGCAATCCGCAAGAGTGGTACGCTTCGAGTTTGACAAAGCCAATACCTCGTCGATTTTGAATAAGGCCAAACCGCATTTTGGAAGCAATGTATACCCGATTCTGCTAGCGCCGCTTTACCGGATGCTCGGCAACCTCTTTCAGCGCCCGGAGGTCATTGTCAGTCACCGGATGCATGGGAGAGAGCTGGGCGGCAAGCAGAGCTTTATGCAGACACCGGGCAGCTTTGCCGTCAATTTTCCTTTGGGCATTCATGTGGAGGAGAACAGCGGCTGGCAGGAGCTTGTCCGCGGCATTCGTCAGGGACTTGAGGAGGTTCCGCTTGGCGGGGTGAGCTATGATCTGGTCTCCGGGAGCTTGCCGCTCTATATGTATCCGGACGTAAAGCTTACTCCGATCCGGGCCAATTATCTTGGAAACCGGGATATGCCGAAGCTGCCGGGCTTTGAATTCTCGAAGGAAGGGATGGACCGCCGGTTCGCGCTGCCGGGGCAAAAGCGAATATCCGTCATTGAATTCTTCTTCTCCATTGAGGAAGGCAAGCTGGTGGTCGAGATTGAGTATTCAGCAAATCTTCACGATGCCGCCACGATCAATCGCCTGGCAGAGCAATACACCGAAAATATGCTGAAGCTGCTCCGATCGGTTGAATCGCCGGAGTCGCCTCGTGGCGTCAGAGAAGGACAGCTATCCCAAAAAGTAGCTATTGTCACCGGCGGCAGCAAAGGCATTGGACGGAGCATCGCCCTGAGCCTGGCCCGGGAGGGGGCCGATATTGTTCTCGTATCGAGATCGGTGCAGCCGCTTCTGGAAACGGCCGAGGAAATACGCGGACTGGGCGCGGAGGTTCTGGCGATATCGGCGGATGTCAGCGATGCGCCAAGCGTTCAGCAGGCCGTGGATCAGGCGGTTGAGCGCTTCGGACATATCGATATTCTGGTCAACAGCGCCGGAATCACCGGAATGGCCGCGATGGCGGACATGAGTCCCGAGGCGTGGCACAAAATTATTCAAGTGAATCTGCTGGGGACGTATCATTTCTGCTATGCGGCCATCCCGCATCTGGTGAAGCGGAAACAGGGCAAGATCATCAATATCGGCTCCGACTCCTCATTTATCGGCTATCCGATGATGAGCGCCTACGCGGCATCCAAGCATGGCGTGCTCGGCTTGACCCGGGCCTTGTCGGAAGAGCTTAAGAACAGCAATATCCAGGTGAACGCTTTATGTCCGGCGCTTGTGAATACCGATATGGCGCCTGCGGCGTTCAGGGGAAGGGCCATTCCTCCATCCGGAGTTGCGGACTCGGCGGTATTTCTGGCTTCCTCCGCTTCGGATTATATTACCGGCGAAGCTCTGCAAATCTACGGCAAGCAGGACATGAACTGGTTCGGAGCGCAGCAGATGCAAATGCTGCAGGCGGTCATGCGCAAGCAGCCATCATCGTAAAAAGGGGCCTAAGCGAAAATGGAGCGACAACCCGGCAAACTTCATGAGCTCTTTGGCGGCGGCAAAGGGATCATTTACAGCATTGCCCTGCTGGTAGGGGCTTCCATGGGCGTTATTAACCCGCTTTCCACCACCCATATGACCGCCAGCCATGGAGATGAGATTTGGATTGGCGTCATTTCTTCCTCGTATTTTCTCTTTATGGCGCTGGGTTCCGTTTTTGCGGACAGAACGATGCGAGGAAGCCATGTGAAAAGGGTCATTACGTCAGGTCTGCTGCTGACCGCCATTTGCGCCTCCCTGTTCCCGCTGTTCACCCTGAATGGGGTCTGGCTGGGCCTGATGTCTTTGATGGGGATTGGCATAAGCTGCAATATGGTGGGGATGCAGACGGCGCTGCACAATCTTTCGAATGCGAACAGTCTGGGGACGATCAACGGCATTTACAGCCTATGCTTTGCCCTGGGGCTAATTGTCAGTGCGGCGCTTGCGCCGCAGGTGTACAGCGAATTCACATGGCTGCCGTTTGTATTCAGCAGTCTATGCCTGATGCTTGCCGCAGGAGTTATTCATTTCAAGCTGACCGGTCTGTTGGTCCTTCCTGAACGCGCCAGGGAAAAGATTATTTCCAAAATCACGCTGCCGCTCTTTGGCGCCTTCGTCTACGGGTTCAGTGAAACGATTGTCGTTTCCCTGTACCCCCTTTACCTGATCAGGGAGCATGTCGCGGTTTCCCGGACCGGCTATGCCTTGAGTATCTTTGTGGTCGGGAGCATCATCGGACTGCTTCCATTAACCTGCCTTGCCGACCGGATGGGGCGGAGGAAATGTCTGGCTGTATGCGTGTTTCTCTCTATGCTTGCCGTGACGGGAATAGTCGCCGCTTCCGACATATCCCTCAAGATGCTGTATTCCTTCGCAGCCGGGTTCATGATCGGGCCGCTGTATCCTCTCTCGATGGCTCTTGCGGTTCAGGATTTGCCGGGAAGCGAGAGGTCCTCGGGCAATGCGTGGTTTACCACCTTTTACGGCTTTGGTTCGGCGGCCGGGCCGTTCTTCTCCTCTGTAGTCATGGATATCTGGGGGCATCGGCATATTTTCACCGCAAGTCTTCTGCTGTTCTGCCTGTTCCTGACCCATATGCTTGTGACAAGAAAAGGTTCAAAAGTACGATTAACCAAGGAGGAAATGTTGTGAGCAGACTTGAAAGGAAGAACCAGGATAAGGCCCTTTCTTTTCTTAAAGGAAAGAGCCTGACGGGCAAATATGCCGAATTCGGCAATCTGGCGAATGCCCTTGCTCATGTGACCGGCAACCCGGAAAGAGGCATTACATTCATCCAAAATGACAATTCGGAGTTCTTCCTGTCGTATCAGGCGCTGCTGGAGGGAGCAACCCGTCGGCTCGGAGGGATGCAGGAAGCAGGCTTTAAGCCGGGCGAGTATGCGCTTCTGCTACTTGAAGACAGCAAGGAGTTCATTCTGACATTCTGGGCTTGCATCCTTGGGGGCGTTATCCCTGTTCCGGCATCCTATCCGGCATCCTCCAAGGTAATCAATACCTCGCTCAGCAAGCTCCAGGCGATATGGGAGGTTCTGGAGCGTCCACGGATTCTCTCCGATCAGAGTCTTCTTGAGACCCGCGAAGAGATGGAGACGACACTCGGCATCAGCGGATTGCAGATTCTTGAAGCCACGAGGCTGGATCAGGCGCAGAAAGACGGGGTCCACAGGCTGGCGGACAGCCATTCGCCCGCGCTGATCCAGTTCAGCTCCGGCAGTACGAATATCCCCAAGGGAACGATCCTGACCCATGACAACCTGTTGACCAACATTGAGGGCATTATATCCAGCTGCCTGATGTCGGATGAGGACCGTTCCCTTGGGTGGATGCCCTACCATCACGATATGGGGCTGATCGGCTTTCACCTCTCGACGCTGGTCTGCGGCATCCATCAGTTCAATATGACGCCTATGAAATTCGTCAAGCGGCCGACTCTGTGGCTCGATATGATCAACAAGCACCGGATCACCTTCTCCGGCTGCCCTAATTTTGGACTCCGGCTTGTTCACAGCAGGGTGAAGGAGGAGCAGCTAAATTCCTGGGATTTAAGCTCGTTAAGATTGCTCTTTAACGGCGCCGAGCCCATCTCAGTCCATACGATGCGGCAGTTCATGGAGAAATTCGCGAAGAGCGGCCTCAAGGCGAATGCAAT
>NZ_ASSC01000187.1 GCF_000520735.1 Paenibacillus forsythiae T98 | reverse complement strand
CTGCCATTTCGCAGGCTTGCGGCCGCCCCTTTTGGCTATCCAGCAGAGCGCGCCGCAGCTTTCCGGCCGCCCGGAAGCAGGCGCTACCGCTCTTGCCTTTCTAGCATATCATAGTATTCCGCGAAATGGCGAAGCTCCTCCGGCGTCAGAATCGAGAGATACTGATCCAGCGAGATCAAGGAGCGGCGCTGGCCTTCGGCCCGGATGTGCTCCCCCTTTTCAGTGAGTGTTACCACTACGGCTCTGCGGTCATTCTCGTCCGGCTCCCGGCTGATCAGACCACTCGCCTCCATACGGTCAAGCATAACCGTAACCGCACTCGACTTCACCTCCATCCGTTCGGCAAGCCTTACCACCCGGGCCCTGCCTTCATGCGCTATCATATTGAGCAAGATGAACTGGGGGAACGTTAGTCCAAGCTCCGCATTAAGCCCGATCCCGGAAATGATTTTGCGCTGCACCCTCCACATTGATAATCCGATTTGTTCGACAAGCGGATCAATCTGTCGCGACATTTGCGTCTCAGCTCCGTTTCATTGTTATAGTTCCAGCGTATCATTTTGCCCGGTTCCCATACAAGGTTCCATCTTATTAACTCTTTTATGAAAGAGACTTAAATTTCCACTAAATTTTCAAGAGCGAGCAGCCGTTAACTAAGATAAGAGGACTACATAATAAGGCACAGTCAAGCAAGCCTCTATCTGATATAATTCATAATGCTGTCTATACATTTTGTTTATATAAATGGGGGAATATGATGAAATTGGCAACTAAATTAACCTGGATGATGCTGGTTGTGCTTTTGCTCGTGGGGTCCTCCATCGGATTCTTCGGCTACCGCGCCGCCTATAGCCAGCTGGATGAGGCTGCAGGCCTCGAACTTGTGGGCTGTGCCAATATTACAACCGGACTAGTCGATCCCGGAGAGATTAGTGCTCTGGCCTCAGGCGACAGAAGCAATCTTAGCGCCATTGAGGACAAGATCAGCTGGATTGTAACGCATAAGCCGATCTTCAAGGAAGCCTTTATTTTATCGCTGGACGGAAAAATTCTTGCCGCCGATATGAACATGAAAGCCAGAGGGTACAAAGCAGGGGATTCCTTCTATTTCAGCGAAGAAGACAAGTCCATGATTACGACCATGAAGCACTCTACTTACTCCAAAGTGTACACTTACCAGGGAACCTCTCTAAAAACCGGCTACGGCCCGATCTATCAGGAAAATGACCCAACCAAACCGATTGTCGCCCTGATGGCCATCAACTTTGACGGTCCTCTCGTCAAGGAGAGAACGATGGATATTATCATCAAGCCTTTTATCATCGGCGCTTCCATTCTTGTTGCCGCCATTCTGATTGTTTATTTCCTTATCCGTCGTATGATCAGCCCGCTGTCCAGACTGTCCCGCGTCGTCAATCAGGTTGCCCATGGCCATCTTAACCATGAGCCTCTGGAGCTTAACAGCAAGGATGAAATCGGCACGCTGACCCGGGACTTTAATGAAATGACCAACAACCTGGGCAGGCTGATTACCGAAGTGAACGAAACCTCCCTGCAGGTTGCCTCATCGTCCCAGGAGCTGTCGGCAAGCGCGCAGGAAACGAACCGGACCGGCGAACATACCGTCAACGTAACGATGGAGCTTGCGGAAGGAGCGCAAGTACAGCTGCGGCACCTGGAGAGCAGCTACCAGGCGGTGCAGGAAATGTCCAGGTTTATTGCCGAAATCGCACAAAATGCCGACCAGGCCATGAACGATGCCATTAAGGGCGCCGATAAGGCACGGACCGGAAGGGATTCCATGGATTCCACGACCCGGCAGATGAAGATTATGAGCGGAAGTATCGAAGACCTGTCCGGCATCATACATACACTGGCCGGCCACTCCAAGGAAATCGAGAGCATCGTCGGCACCATCGCGAGCATCGCGGCGGAGACGAACCTGCTGGCGCTGAATGCGGCAATTGAAGCCGCCCGCGCCGGCGAAGAAGGCCGCGGCTTCGCCGTTGTCGCCCATTCAGTCCGCAAGCTGGCTGAGCGGTCGGGCGATTCCGCCAGACAAATCGGCGAGCTGCTGGGCCTGATTGTCGCCCAGATGGATCTGGCCGGAGAGACGATGGACCGTTCGACCGTGGAAATGCAGCAGGGCACAGTAATGGTGACGAGTGCCGGGCAGTTCTTCTCGGAGATTGAAGGTTCCGTCTCCCGGATGGCGACCCAAAGCCAGGAGGTCTCCGAAACGATGCAGCAGCTGGCAGAAATCGCAGACGGAATGGTGGAGGCGATCCAGAGCACTGTCAGCGTATCCAACCAGACCTCGGCCAACGCGGAGAGCCTGTCGGCCGCTTCGCAGCAGCAGCTCGCCGCTATGCAGGAGGTTGAAGCCTCCTCCGCTTTCCTCTCCTCCCTTGCGGACAAGCTGCAGAAGCTTGTGGAGCAGTTCAAGGTGGCTTAGGTAAACCTCCCCTTGGTATAAATATAGCAGGCCAGGGGGCCGGAATGATTCCGGCCCCCTGGCTGTTTTTCATAGGGCGGCCTGAAGCTCTCCTTCAGCCGCCCTCATTATGTATGATTATCTATTGTCCAAGTCAACAAACGTTTATACCGCCGCCGCATTATCCACAAACCACTGCCCCAGCTCGTGAACAGGCATCGGCCGTCCGTAATAATAGCCCTGCATAACCCGGCAGCCCAGCGATTGCAGCAGTTCGATCTGCTCCGGCGTTTCCACGCCCTCCGCGACAACCTCCATATTCAGGTTGCTGGCGATGGCGATAATGTTGCTGATGATCGCTTTCTTGGAATGCATTTTGCTCTTTCGGATGAACACCTGGTCGATCTTGAGCGTATTAACCGGGATTTCATCCAGATTCCCCAGCGAAGAGAAGCCTGTCCCGAAATCGTCGAGCGATACTCTGACACCCAGCTTGCGCAGCTTGGACAGCTGAGCCACCGTCTCTTCCATATTGTTCATCGCAATGGACTCCGTAATTTCAAGCTCCAGATATTGCGGGTCCAGCCCGGAACGCGACAGGGCCTCCACCACAACCTCATAAAGATCCTCGGACTCAAACATCCGCGCCGACATATTGATGGATACGGCGACCGAAGCGACTCCTTCCTTATGCCAGAGCAAGTTCTGGCTGCACACCTCATGCAGCATCCAGTAAGTAATCGGCACAATCAGCCCCGTCTCTTCCGCAATGGGAATGAACTCGGCCGGAGAAATAATGCCATGCTCGGGATGCCGCCAGCGCAGCAGCGCTTCCAGCCCAACGGTGATATTCATCAGCGAATCCCACTTCGGCTGGTACACGACCAGGAATTCCGATTGCGCAAGCGCCTTGCGCAGATCCTTCTCCAGCGACATTCGCCGCAGTTGATGCCTGTTCATTTCGGAATCGAACATACTGAATTTATTCTTGCCGGAATCTTTTGACGTGTATAGCGCGGTATCCGCCGCCTTCATCAAGGACGACCGATCGGTTCCGTGCGCCGGAGCCATACTGATGCCGACACTGGCGGTGACATACAGATCATTGTCCTCGATCCGGAAGGACTTCTTGATATCCTGGAGAATGCGCTGCGCTTCCTCCGCCGCCTCATCCGGGGAGAAGCCGGGCTCGGCGATCAAAAACTCGTCCCCGCCCAAACGAAATACCTTCCCCCGCGGGCTTACGTTTCTAAGCAGCCTCGCAGCCACTTCCTGTAGCAGCATATCGCCTATATCGTGGCCAAGCGTGTCGTTAATGGACTTGAACCGGTCCAGATCGATGAAGAATACGGCTCCGGAGCCCCCGTGAAGAAACCTGTCTTTGAAGTAGCGCTCCAGCCCGTGGCGGTTCGGCAATCCGGTTAATGGATCATGATAGGCCATCCGCTCAAGCACATGCCGGTCCAGGAAGACGGCTCCTCCGGTTATTCCGAACATGAACAGGGTGACGAGAGACACGCCCACCAGCAGAATAACATCGCTCTGCATCTGGGACGCGCCCGTGCCAAGCCCGCTGCCGTAAGCGAAATGGCCGGTTCCCAGGCTGGTGTTGTGAATACTGCTTATTGCAATACCGAGCAGCAGCGCAGAATATAGCTTCCACCGGTTAAATCCCGGAGAATCCTTGAATCGGCCCATCAGCATGATACCCGTACAAGAGGCGATAAGCGTAACCATGACACAGACGCTTTGCCCCGGCAAATTATAGCGGATATGCGTGTCCAGCTTCATCCAGGACATGCCCGCATAATGCATCACGGAAATTCCCGCACCCAGCAGCAGCCCGCTCGCGGCGGAGCGCAGGAACGTCATGAGCCTCCCCTGCGAAACGGACAGCCCGAAGTAGCAGAAGGCGGTTCCGGCAAACATGGACAGGATCGCCATAACCGCGTTGTAACGCCCGCCAAACGGCAGGCCGCTGACCAGAATCCCGATATAGTGGATCGCCCAAACCCCGATTCCAAGCACGCAGGCTCCCGACAG
>NZ_ASSC01000186.1 GCF_000520735.1 Paenibacillus forsythiae T98 | reverse complement strand
CGAGTGAAGCGAAGGCAAGCGCCGGGAAACCGTCTCCGGCGGGAAGCATGGCGCTTCCGGAGCTGAAGACGCGGGGCGCTCAGAGCGGGACCGGTTCACACCGCTCCCGGAACGCCCGCTCCGCCGCCGTCTGGGAAAGCGAGATTGCCGAAACCGAGAGGCAGCTCCACGGCATCGAAGCTCGGATGCTGGACCCGCAGCTAAGCAGCGATGCCGCGAGTCTGGCCGAGCTGGACGCCGAGCGCGAAGCCCTGCGGTCAAGGCTGGACGCCTTATATGCGGCGTGGCTGGACAGTGCCGGCCAATAACCAAGACCCGGACCGCGCAGAACCGGCAGCGGTCAGGCCGAAGAGCGCTGCCGGTTCTGCCGCCCGAAGACACGGCAAGGCCGCCGCTTTGGTATCGAAGCGGCGACCTTAGCTATGAATCCCGTATCCTTGTCTGCAAATAAACGGCTTGCTCCACCCTGAAAATAAGGGCGGCGCAAGCCGTTTGCTCTTGTCCGTTGCTTATATGTCTATCGCAAGCACCATCATGTTGCCCCCAATGCCGCGCTTGTCTTCCCGGTCACAATTCAAAGGATAGCTCCGCCATACTTCCATCGTCTTTTATCACATGTCCATCGTACTATTTCGTGAAGCTCATAATCCAGCCCAACAGCGAAATCCATAACGGGATGCTGATCAGAATCCCCCAAAGAAGCCCGACCGAGAAACGGCCTCCGGTATGTGCCTTGGCGCCTTCCTGCTTCAGCGGCAATCTTAAATTCTCTTGCTTTTCCATGCGATCCCCTCCTAAATAATCTTATCGTCACAAAAGAGGAAAAAAATTAGACCGCCGGACCTAAAAGTTTTTATCAGGGATATAATTAATTATAGCCATAAAGACTCAGCGGGCATACCTTTTTTGTAAGCCTTTTCATATGTTTATTCTAAACGATTTCCCGGCTTTTTTAAACAAAAAAATAACAAGTTCTTTATGTACTTTTTATGCATGAAGCTAGTCCAGTATGACCGCCTTATCCGGCTGCCGCAAAAATTCAAACATCGTAAGGATCTGTTTCTCCGTATTCCGCTCCACCGACAGCTCCGGCAGCTCATCCTCCTTGAAGAAGCCGACTTCGCTCGTCTCAAGTCCCCCTTCGGCTTCTCCTCCGACGATCTCGCATAAAATAAACAGCTTGTAGATATGATAGGGCTCCGGCGGATGGTCATGGAATTTCTTGTCCAGCACGCCGAGCAACCGGACCGCTCTGGCAGCGAATCCCGATTCTTCACGGATTTCCTTGACCGCTATCTCGCGCGGCGACAGGCCAATGTCGGCCCAGCCTCCGGGCAGAGACCATTTACCGTCTATTTTTTCCCGGACCATCAGGATCCGGCCTTCCCGGAACGCAACGCCCCGGATATCGACCTTCGGCGTGCAGTAGCCTTTATCGCCCGCAAAAGACAGCCGAATCTTCTCCTTGCTCTCCAAAGTGTAATTCGCCATAATATCGACGCTCAGCTCCCGGAGCGCCTCGTACCGCTCAATATCATACACATCTCTCGCATATTCCAGTCCCGTCTGGGCGATTGCCTGAATTTCCTTGGCCCAAGTCAACCATTTTGCTTCCATGCATATCCAGCCCCTTTCATATCGGACCCCGTTTCATGCTTCAATCCTGATTTTTCCTTAGTCTATCACGGCTGCGGCCTGTGAAACAACAAACCGAGCCGGGTTCACCAAGAGCAATTTTTGATTGTGCGGGGGTTATTCCAGTATAATAATTCCTATGGACCGCCGAATACGGTTCGGCGCATCCGTCACAAGCCCAGCGCTTGCGACCCTGCATATCCAGGAGGTACATAATGATGTCTTACACCGAATATTTTGCATCCCGCCGGGATGAACACTTGAACGAGCTGACCGAATGGCTCAAGATCCCCAGCATTTCCGCACTGTCCGAGCACAAGGATGATATATTGGCGGCGGCGCAGTGGCTTGCGGATACGCTGGGCAAGGCGGGTCTGGAGCATGTCGAAATTCATCCGACCGGCGGTCATCCCGCCGTCTACGCGGACTACCTGCACGCGCCCGGCAAGCCGACTCTGCTGCTCTACGGGCACTATGATGTCCAGCCGGTCGATCCGCTGAATCTCTGGACGACTCCGCCGTTTGAACCAAATATCCGGGACGGCAAGCTGTACGCCCGCGGCGCAACCGACGATAAAGGCCAGGTCTTTATTCATATCAAGGCGATAGAGGCGATATTGAAGCAGGAAGGCTCCCTGCCCGTTAACCTCAAGGTATGCATCGAGGGCGAAGAAGAAATTGGTAGCGTGCATTTAACCTCCTTCCTGGAACAACATCAAGACCTGCTGGCTGCGGACGCCGTTCTCGTCTCCGACACCTCCCTTCTGGAGCGCGGAAGACCGGCGATCTGCACCGGACTCCGGGGCCTCTGCTCGCTGGAGGTGGACGTCACGACGGCCTCCACGGATTTGCACTCTGGCACTTACGGCGGCGCTGTCCCTAACGCGCTGCACGCGCTCGTTGCCCTCTTGACCTCGCTTCATGACGACAAGGGCCGTGTTGCGGTGGACGGCTTCTACGAAGGCGTTCCGGAACTCTCTTCGCTGATGCGCGAAGAATTCGCCAAGCAGGGAATCGACGAGGACAAGATCCGGGAGGGACTCGGATTGTCCGCTCTCTACGGCGAAGAAGGCTATACGTTCGTCGAGCGCGTCGGAGCCCGGCCTACGCTGGAGCTTAACGGAGTCTACGGCGGCTTCCAGGGGGAGGGCACCAAGACCGTTATTCCAAAAATCGCCCATGCCAAAATCACCTGCCGCCTTGTCGGCGACCAGAATCCGCAGCATGTCCTCGACGCCATTGAAGCCCATCTGATATCGCATATTCAGCCGGGGGCCGAGGTCCATGTTCGGCAGATGGAGAAGGCGTTCGCCTTCAACATCGATCCGTCGAATCCCTTTCTTCAACTGGCCGCGGACGCTTACGGCAAAGTATACGGCACACGCGCCCTGTTCACGAAGGACGGCGGCTCTATCCCGGTCATGGAAAGCTTCTCGCGCATCCTGAAAGCGCCGGTTGTTCTGATGGGCTTCGGGCTTGACGATGAGAATCTGCACGCGCCCGACGAGCATTTCAACCTGGAGAACTTCGACAAGGGCCTTTTGACCATCGTGGAATTCCTGAAATCGGCGGGAACCCTCTGACTGGACCGCAAGCTGAGGCGATATGGCAAAAGGCTCTCCGCCTATTTGGAGCGGAGAGCCTTTTTATTTAGGACGTATTCATAACCGTGAACGGAAAACAAACTAAAAATGTGTGTGCTTTACTCTCCATTGCTCCAGTTTAATAGAAAGCCAGAAAGAGTAAATGCCGAGCGTGATTATAGAGAGCAGCCACCACTTAATCCAGTTGCCGAATAATTGAACGGCTGTTCCATCAAAACGAAGTCTTCTCCCTTCTATAACAGTATGTTCAATTCTCCATCTGTAGAGCATGACGATGGCCCATGGATAACAAATGCCCAGAGTTATAAAAGTTACTATGCCACCTAAGATGTACCAGCCTATGTATTGTGCCAATCCACCATCAAAATACGACTCTCCGCTTCCATTAATCGGAACATTTACATTTACGTTAATAGCAGTCTCCAAATTCATCCCCCTTATCTCATATTTTGATTCTAGTATCCAGCTTATGGGTATTATTTCCTAGTATAAATGTCACAGAATATCACTTAAAAATTCACTCAGTTGTCGAATCATCCGAACCGGCAAACGAATTGGCATCCGTCGCCCCATGAATTGCCCCATAAACATAAAGTCGTCTGTCGTTTTTCGAAAAATACACAAAGAAAAAACCCTTGCGCCGCAAGGGGTTGAGGTGAAATATAGGCTTAAGCGGGTGATGGGAATCGAACCCACGCTATCAGCTTGGAAGGCTGAAGTTCTACCATTGAACTACACCCGCGCTTTCGTGAACAGTTAATATTCTAACACTTCTGCACGGATAAGGCAATTCCAATTAGGAGGGCATCCCAAAAATAGTAGGCTTCAGGAAAAGCCTTTCGAACTCCTGCGCCCTGATCGGTTTGCTGAAGAAGTATCCCTGCGCCTCATGGCAGCGCTGCTGGCGCAAGAATTGCAGCTGTTCCTCATTCTCCACTCCCTCTGCCGTCACCTTCAGCTTCAAATGATGCGCCATGGAAGTGATCGTGGACACGATGGCGGCATTGTTGCTGTCCTCCATCACCTCCGCCACGAAGGAACGGTCGATTTTGAGACGGTCAATCGGCATATTTTTCAGATAATGCAGCGAGCTGTAGCCCGTTCCGAAATCGTCGATACTGATATATACCCCAAGCTCTTTAAGCCGTGTCAACTGCTCGAAGGCCTTTTCCTTGTCCATTGTCATGCTCTCCGTAATTTCAAGATCAACATATCTCGGATCAAGGCCAATCCGCTTCAGGAACCCTCCGATCTTCCCCGCCAGATTCGGCTGGAGGAACTGGCGCATCGACAAATTGACCGAGACGCAGATTGGACGGTATCCCGCCAGCTGCCATTCCTTGTTCTGGCGGCAGGCGGTTCGGAGCACCCAGTCCCCAATCGGAACAATAAGCCCGCACTCCTCCGCGATAGGAATGAACTCAGCCGGGGACACGAGTCCGCGTTTCGGATGCTGCCAGCGAAGCAGCGCCTCCATGCCGACAAGCTCCTTGGTGGCCAATTGAACCTGCGGCTGGTACAGCAGAAAGAATTCCTCCCGCTCCAGCGCTCTGCGCAGGTCATTCTCCAGCTTTAATCTTTCCTTTGCCTTCATCTGTATGAACGGGACGTATCTGCGTATATCCACCCCCTGTTCCTTGGCATCATGAACGGCGGTATCCGCATTCTGAATAAGCTGCTCCGCCGTATCTCCGTCTCCGGGAAAGATGCTGAGGCCGATGCTGAGCGAAATATGGTACTCCCCGGAGTCCAGCTCAATAGGCTGATCGAACAGATTCAGCAGCTCTCTGGAGCGGAGAAGACAGCTGTCCACACTGCCGATGTCCGTCATCAGATAGGCGAACTCATCTCCGCCCATACTGAATAAATCCTCGTTACGCCTGGCGCCTTCCTGAATCCTTGATGCGGCCAATTGAAGCAGACGGTCTCCGGCCAAATGGCCCAATGAAACGTTAATATGCTTGAAATGATTGATATTGAGGACGGCCAGCGCCGAGCAGCTGCGGATGGCGGAGGTTCTGTGGGACTCGATCACTTCGTCGACTTGCTGGAGCAGCCTGCGCCTGTTCGGCAGACCGGTCAAATCGTCATGATAAACCAGATAGTTGATCTGCGCTTCAATCGCCCTTTTCTCATGGAAAGGCTCCTCAAGCGTCAATCTGTATACGCCGCCAAGCAGCCAATAGTAGGCCACCGCGCAGCTTACCGCTCCGAACAGCAGTTGGAGATTCTTGCCGGAGGACGCGTCCAAATAGAACGCCTGGCCCAGAGCCAGAAAGATGAGCGACCTGATAATAATGAGCAGCGAGGGAGACTTCTCCGCCCGTGCCGGGGAGATGATGAAGGCTATGCCCAGGAGATAAACCAGCAGCACGGCAGCATTCAGCAGCTTTCTGGCGAAAGTCGCTTGTGCGGGACTGATAATTCCCTGCAGGAAATAAGAACCCGCGCTAAATACGATCACCGACAATACAACAAGAAAGATCGACTTTCGCAGGATGCTGTTCTTGCCCGAGAGAAGCGCCGGAGAATCTTCCTTCCCAAAGATCAGAAAAATGCCGATTGCACTTGCCAGCCGCGAGAAGGACAACAGCCAGAGCGCCCTGTCTTCGCTGATCAGGCTCCGGATGAACGGGATTCCGATAAAGCCGAGCGTATGCAGCAGATCAAACACGCAAACACCCAAAAAAAGAGCGGAAGAGTAAAGTCTGCCCCTTGACAACTGATTCGAGAAAAGGAGCCATCCCTGGGCAAAAATAGCAAATCCGAAGGCGCTCGTACACCAACTGCCAATCAGATACAGCGCAGACAGCGCTCCCCGTTCATAATCGCCATTCGGCGTGATGGGCAGGCTTTGAACCAACAGGAATAGCGCTGCGCCGGAGACTGCTGCAATTACCGTTTTCTTCTCTTCCATCTTCATAGGCTTTCATAGGCCCCTCATAGAAATTATATACCCTCCATAATATATCGGTTGGATAAGGCTGGAAAGTTACAGTGCTCTGCCGTTATTGTTTAAGAAAGTCGAACTAGGAATCCCGATAATAAATAGCGTTATTATACTTATTTCTGCGAATGAGAACGGTCAATAGACCCAATTTCTATCCGTATCTGCATTAATATATGCAAAGAATCAAGCTTTTGTTTATGGATAACCCGGCTTCGGGCTTGTCGAAAAATATCATCTTGTGATTTTAATCATTGAATCAAGCATGAAAAAATGATAAATTACAAAAAAACGAATGAGACTGATTCTCAGTCTCCACCGGAGGGGTTAAGATGATTGAATCAGTTTGCCACGTGCTGCAAATGCAACCGGGTTCCGCAGGCGCTATTCAAGGAATAGAAGGAATGGACCCTGTCCTGCGCCGCCGCCTGGCCGATTTGGGAGTATCGGAAGGCTGCACTGTCTGTCTTAAAGGAAAAGGTCCGTTCATGGGTCCGGTTATGCTGGAATGCAATGGACAATTGCTTGCCATCCGTCGGAAAGAAGCCTCGAAAATTGTGGTGAACGTGTCATGAGTTCGATCGCACTTCTTGGAAATCCTAATACAGGAAAGACGTCCCTTTTTAATACACTGACTTCATCTTATGAATATGTAGGGAACTGGGCAGGGGTAACGGTAGAGAAAAAGGTCGGCGACCTGAAAAATGGCGCAGGCACCCTCATTGACTTGCCCGGCATTTACTCCCTGCATCCGCTGTCCCGCGACGAAGGCGTTGCAACCCAGTACCTGCTTGAAGAATCGCCGGAGGCGCTCGTCAATATCGTCGACGCTTCGCAGCTTGAGCGCAATCTTCTGCTGACCGTCCAACTGCTGGAGTACGGCAGGCCGACCGTTATCGGCCTCAATATGATCGACGTAGCCAAAGCCAGAGGCATTATGGTTCATCCCGACATCCTGCAATCCAAGCTTGGCATCACCGTGCTGCCGCTGGTCGCAAGAACGGGCAAAGGCAGCTCGCAGGTTCTGAGCTTGCTGGAGAACTCCGCGGATATTCCGGCTGTGAACTTCAAGCTCAATTATGGAGCGGTTGTTGAGCAGGCAATCTCTTCCATTGAACAGGAGATGAAACAAGTAACCGGCCTTCCCAATCATCGTTGGGTCGCTCTGCAGTTCTTGGAGCAGAATCCGGTTATTCTGGAATTCCTCAAGGACCGCGCCGATGTGGACAACCTGCTCGCGATTCGTGAACATTGTCAGCAGGAGCTTCAAAACAGCAAGATGGCGATTACCCTTCCTCAATGGATTCGCTCTGTCCGAACCGATTATATTCGCTCGCTTTGTCTTGACGCTCTGGACACATCCGGCATTAAACCCCATAACTTGACGGAACGGCTTGATTCCATTCTGACGAATCGCTATCTTGGATTGCCAATCTTCCTGGCGTTTATGTATGTGCTGTTCAAAACAACCTTCGAATGGGTCGGTGCGCCGCTGTCCGACTTGCTGGACGGTCTCATTTCCGGTCCAATCAGCTCGGGAGCAACCTCGTTTCTGGATACTGTCGGGGCCTCCGATTTCCTGCATGCATTAATTGTTGACGGCATAATAGGCGGTGTAGGCGGCGTTATCGTCTTTGTCCCGCAAATTTTCATCTTGTTTCTAATTATTTCCTTCGTGGAAGATTCCGGCTATATGGCCCGCGTCAGTCTGGTCGTGGACAGCATAATGGAACGGATGGGACTAAACGGCA
>NZ_ASSC01000185.1 GCF_000520735.1 Paenibacillus forsythiae T98 | reverse complement strand
GCCGTTGCGGATGCGCACAAGATCGGTAAGCCCGTCGCCGGACAGATCCGCCAGATAAATCGACTGCTCCCCGTCCGCCAGCACGAGCCTCGGACCTAATTCCTCGCCGGAATGCTGCCGAACCAGGCGGGCAGGGCCGAACCCCTCTTTCCCCAGCGACGGATACCAGGTGAATGCCTCATCCTCTGTAATCAGCACATCGGCGCGGCCGTCGCCGTCCAGATCGATGAAGCAGAGATTCGGATCATCCCAGGAGATATTCGGTCCCTGCCGGAAAGGCGAGAACGGCTCCCAATTCCCGTCCCCGGTCCGTCCATACACTCCCGGCGCGGGACCGTCCAGCACCGCCAGACCGATTCGTCCGTTCCCTTCAATATCCAGCAGCCCCTGCCGTCCGCCGGGAAAATCCGCAGCGGCGGGCCTTAGAGCTACAACTTCTCGCGGGCCGAAGCGGCCCCCGCCCAGATTAGGGTTATAGAACCAGGCGCGGGCCTGCTCCGTCAGGATGCCCGGCAATCCCTCCCGGTTCAGATCCACCCACCGGGAGGCCGCAGCGCCGAATCCGGGCGGCGGACACTCTACGCTCTCTGGCTCCAGTTCCCGGATGTCCGGCCGAATGTCCAGCTTGCTGTATTCGAACTCAACTGGGGGCATCGCTTGCCGGATGTAAGGGACATAGACGACGCCATCTCGCTCGGTCACGGGCCTGCTCTCATCACGAATGTACCCGGCTTGGGTAACGGCCCGCAGAAAGGACGCCGCGCGGGTGCTTCCCTGGTGCGCAAGCTCGGCTTCTGCCGGCACAGACCGGGCCGCGCCGCCGTAGTCGAAGTCCGCATATTCAAACTCCGTGGAGCGCACGAGATACGGCTCGCTGCCAAGCTCCGCGAAGCGGTGGAACATAAGCATGCGGCGGCAGCGGCGGTATGTGCGCACCTCAAACCCGGCCCGGTAGGACGAGAATGGGTCCGGCCGCGCCGCCCATCCGGAGCCGGGATCAACGGAAGCGTGAACCAGCCGTTTCACTCCGGCGGGGTCTTCTTCGCCGTTACCCGAAGCCTGCAAAGGACCGGGATCTTCATAATGTCCCTCCTCATAGTCGAAGACGGCCTCAAACAGCCATTCCG
>NZ_ASSC01000184.1 GCF_000520735.1 Paenibacillus forsythiae T98 | reverse complement strand
GAGTCGCACCCCGTGCGGGTGCGTGGATTGAAATCTTGATTTTGTATTGAACACGTCCCCAGGTAGGGCGGTCGCACCCCGTGCGGGTGCGTGGATTGAAATGCCAGATGGCCGGGATACTGGCGGAGGATGTCTGGTGTCGCACCCCGTGCGGGTGCGTGGATTGAAATCCACGTACTCCACGTAGCTCCAGCGTCGGATGACGGTCGCACCCCGTGCGGGTGCGTGGATTGAAATTTATTGGATGACATATATCTGGAATGCATCTTAGATGTCGCACCCCGTGCGGGTGCGTGGATTGAAATACTCAGTACGGTCTCGGAAAAGTTTCCGGTGTCTCGTCGCACCCCGTGCGGGTGCGTGGATTGAAATTTCTGCATTTTCGGAGCGCCGGTCAATCCGCTGCGGGTCGCACCCCGTGCGGGTGCGTGGATTGAAATAGGAAGCAGGTCTCGGAACTCGGGAAGACATGGTTGGTCGCACCCCGTGCGGGTGCGCGGATTGAAATGCTTGCAGGCCGAAGCCTATGACGAGGATGCGCCGTCGCTCTCCATGCGAGAGCGTGGATTGAAGTTGGCGTTAGGGAAGTATATGCCCAACTAATGCTTGTGGCGTTCCCTTTGCGAAAATATGGATTAAAATAATAAAATTGTTTTATGAGAACTGGCTTCAATAATGAGTTTTCCGGCAAGAGGCTTATTATTTATAACGGTCAAGTGACCAAAGGGGGGGTAATTGAAAAACTGCATTTATGCTCAATGCATTTCTAGCGAGGAGAATAGTCTCTTTCGTAATTGAAAGTTTCTTGGAGTAGGCTTTATAGGCATCCATGGCTGGAACTTTTACGTCAAGCCTTCTCTTTTTCTTGATTTTAGCTCTAAACTAGGTTGACCTCCAGATAACTTATCTGGAGGCCGTGTCCCTACAGAAATAATAACTTTTTAGATCCCATGATTTCAATCCACGCACCCGCACGGGGTGCGACAATCAGCTCGTATTTTATTTTAATACGTATTTCTAAATATAACAATTTTATTATTGAGAGCTTTAGGGAGGTGTAGATACTATACAACTCTTCCATGGAATTTATAAAGGATTATTATGTTGTGACTATATTGACAAATGATATCTGAACTTGTATCATATATAGCAATTAAACCCATTAAGGAGGGTCGACATGGGGAATTTTAAGCCCGTTCATATCCGAATCTTCTCTCTTCTTTCATCTTTTTTCTCATCTCGTTTGATTTTTTGTTATGAAGGTGAGGTCGTCCGGATTTTCAACCAGCTAGAGTCTCATTCGGACTTTCCTTTTGAATCTGGAAAAGAAGCGGGTTGGGCGGCAGCAATTGCCGATTTAGTTCTCAACTATGAAGGAAGATATCGTATCCATCATTCCCTGATAACAGTTCAAGAAATCAGTGACTACTTTGGAGTTTCTCCAGGCACTCTTCGAAATAAATCCCGTGTTATCCGCAGCTTGCTTCAACACAATTAATTAATCCGCATCCAGACACCTCATATATCTCAATTTGTCTATTACTCTCTTAGGTTTACTCAACGGCTCTCTCATCACACCTGAGTTTTTCCATATTCACTAAATGTTCACCAAATACTGACATGAATACAGCAGGAAAAAAGAACGCAAAAGAGAATATCTTATCAGATACTGGAGATTTATGTATTTGTTTTTCCAGTGACCTTTTACTTATTTAATCATTATAAATATAGTTCCAATGGAGGTGTTCTATTGCAATACTACGCTCACTCTACCGAGAGGGAGGACAAGTCGGATTGGCAGCCTCTTTTGAAGCATCTGAAAGAAGTAGCTGACTTAACCGAAATGTTCGCCAGGCAATTCGGGGCGGGGGATTGGGGGTATGTGGCTGGATTATTGCATGACCTGGGCAAGTATTCCCCTAAGTTTCAGAAACGTTTGGATGGATCATTGGCTCCGGTTGAACATGCATTGGCAGGCGCTTATGAATTGGTGAGTAAGAACACCGACAATCGAACGGGGCCGCAGGCACTTATGCTGGCATATATTATCGCCGGACATCACGCCGGATTGGCTGATTTTCAGTCGGATAAGGACTCGTGTCTGGCACGTCGTCTATTAAGACAGCCCGAACCTTATAGTGCGGCTTTTACCGAGCTTGCAATGCCAGCCGTACCTACAACCTTTCCGTTGAAAACAAGTAAGAAACCCGGTTTGCAGTTCTCACTGTTTATTCGCATGCTGTTCTCTTGTCTGGTCGATGCGGATTCTCTTAACACCGAGGAATTTTGCGATCCGGCGCGTCACGCGCTAAGGGGGAAGCCTTTCGATTACGAGTTTTTTTTGCAGAGATTCCGGGAGCATCGTGAGCGAAAGTTCAGTGATCCTGTCAAAAGGGAGACTTTAATCAATCGCCGGAGAGAAGAAATATTTCAGGAATGTCTTGCCCGAGCCACGGACCCGCAAGGTATGTTCTCCTTATCGCTGCCAACAGGAACGGGTAAAACGTTGATTTCGTTCGGCTTTGGGCTGACGCATGCTAAAAGACACAGCTTGCAGCGGTTGATTTATGTAATCCCATATACTTCCATAATTGAACAAAATGCGCAGGAGTTCCGCGATATTCTCGGAGAAGAATGGGTGCTGGAGCATCATTCCAACTTCCAGTATGAAGCGGATTCCGTAAATTCCGGGCACAAGGAAACCGCCGCCGCATTAAAATTGGCTGAGGAAAATTGGGACATGCCGGTAGTGGTGACGACGAATGTCCGCTTTTTCGAGTCCTTATTCTCCGCCAAACGTTCCGCAGCCCGTAAGCTGCATAACCTCGCGAATAGCATGATTATCCTGGACGAAGCCCAGCTTATGACCGGCGGCTTCTTTGCGCCTTGCTTGTATGTTCTGGATGAACTCGTCCGTAACTATGGTTGCTCCGTTATGCTCTGTACCGCTACTCAGCCGCCGGTGTCATCTGTTCTGAAGGATACGGACCCTCCCATTGAGATTGTAGCTGATCCGGAATTACGATACCGGCAATTTGAACGGGTGAACGTTAACCCTATTGGAAAATTGTCATGGGCGGAGCTTGCCTTAAGAATCAAAGATAGCGGCAGCCAGGTGCTCGGTATTGTCAATACAAGAGGGAACGCCCGTAAACTGTATGAACTGTTGAGCGCAGATTATGATTCTGATACGCTCTATCATTTAAGCGCCCGAATGACACCGAACCATAGAAGGCATATTCTGAGCATCGTGCGGGAGCGTTTGGAGAAAAAGCTGCCCTGCATACTGGTCAGCACACAGTTGATCGAAGCCGGTGTGGATATTGATTTTCCGGTCGTTTACCGCGAAATTGCCGGATTGGACTCAATCGCGCAGGCAGCCGGACGTTGCAACCGAAACGGGGAACGCATGCGTGACGGGAAGAAAGTGAAGGGCGATGTCTATATTTTTGAACCGGAAGAAGAGTATACCAAGAAGAATTGGTTAAGCAGGGATATCTCGGCGGCAAAAGTACAGCTTTCCCGGTGTAGGGAACAGGACATTAGCCCGTTGTCTCAACAGGCGGTCAGCGGCTACTACCAGCAGTTGTACTTCTACGAAAATCTGGGCCAAGAGGAGGCTACTGATGCTAAAGGCATTCTTGCGGCGCTGAATGAGAAATGGAACAAATTCGAGTTTCCTTTCGCCAAGGTAAGCCGTGAGTTCCAGTTAATTGACGACGAGATGCAATCCATCATTGTCCCCTATATTCCCGATGCTGATGAACAAAAACGAAATGATCTGGAGCAAATATTTAATCAGCTGCGGCATGCGCCGTTGGTTGGCAGGGAGTTGCTTCGCAGGCTGCAACCTTTCACTGTGCAGTTATATCCGTATGAATTTGCAGCACTTAAGAATGGAGGAGAACTGGAAGAGGCGCGCGATGGTATTTTTGTGCTGAAGCGGATTAAGGCGTGGTATGACAGCCGGACCGGGGTCATTCCTTATTCACGGGACGTTGCGCTTCAGGAATTTATAAATATTTGATGAGGAGGGAGCATGATGGGGTACGGCGTCAGGCTGTATGTATGGGGAGACTATGCGTGCTTCACAAGACCGGAGATGAAAGCGGAAAGAGTCAGTTATGACGTAATCACGCCTTCGGCCGCTCGCGGTATTCTGGAAGCTATCCACTGGAAGCCTGCGATCAGGTGGGTGGTGGATCGGATTCATGTGTTGAATGAGATTCGCTTCTCCTCTGTTAAAAGAAATGAAATCAGGAACAAGATCCCGGCAAGTACAGTGAAGTCAGCCATGAACGGGAAGGCTGCGGAGTTGCGGCAGAATACCTCTGAGGAGCGGGAGCAGCGGATGACCGTGATGCTGTACAAGCCGGCATATGTCATTGAAGCGCATTTTGAAATGACTTCTCAACAAGGAGAGAGCGATACACGGGAGAAGCATTACAATATTTTTCTGCGGCGTGCGAGAAATGGACAATGCTTTCAGCAGCCGTATTTCGGCTGTAAGGAGTTTCCTGCAAAATTCCAATTAATAGAGGAAGACGAAGCCTTGCCGTCGGATAACTATTATGCGGACAAGCCTGAGCAGGATTTGCAATGGATGCTGTGGGATATCGACTATGGCAATGAAATGACTCCCAAGTTTTTTCGGGCGGTTATGAGCAGTGGAATCATTGAGGTTCCTGATCTGAGAGGGGGAGGAGCAGGGCGATGATTCTGCATTCGCTGGTTGAACGGTATCACTCGCTTGTTCAGGACCCGGAATCCGGCATGGCCCCTCCTTATTACAGCAGTGATAAGGTTTCCTTTGTAATGGTGCTGAACCTTGCAGGAGATATTGTAAGAATCGAGGATATTCGCAAGGAGGATGCCAAGAAAAAGAAGCGTCCAATCATTCGTACGGTACCGGAGCATCCCGGAAGGTCAGGCACGGGCTCCAAACCGTTTTTTCTGTCGGACAAAGCGGAGTATCTGCTGGGTTTGGTCAAGCAAAAGGACGGAAGTTGGACGGTGTCCCGGCGTTATGAAAGCAGCCGTGATTTTCATCTTGCTCTGCTGGCAGACACGTTCGGGGAGGAAGCGGCGGCGCTCAGAGGCTTTTTTACAAAATGGCAGCCGCAAGCGCATGTGGAAGCATCGCCATGGCAGGATGAACTGAACGTTATATTGGGAACGACGGACAATAATTTGGTCTTTCAATTGGATGGAATGAATCGTCTCATGCATCAATCCCCGCAGATTAGGGAGACATGGGAGCGTTACAATGCGGGAAGCGGTGAAGAAACGCCCGTACTGGGTTATTGTCTGGTCAATGGTGAAACGGAACAGCCCATCGCAAGGGTGCATGATATTAAGATTAAAGGCGTGCTGAATTCGAATTCGGCGGGAGCCAACATAGTTTCCTTTAATTTTCCTGCGCTGAATTCCTATGGAAAAGATCAAAGCTACAATGCTCCGGTGAGTGAATCGGCCGCCCGCGCCTACGCCAAGGCGCTTAATCATTTGCTATCTTCAGATCGCAACAAGCTGCGCCAATTCGGAGAAATGACGACGGTGTTCTGGGCCGAGCGCAAGCCGGATTCTTCGACATGGAGTTTACAGGAGTCGATTTTTAGTTCCTATGTCGAGGGAGTCTCGCTTGATGAACAGCAGCAAGAGGATGGCAAGCAGGAGGAGCTTCGGGTTACCGATCAGGTGGGGGATTTCTTGAAGCGTGCCCGATCCGGCCAGCAAGTGACGGACAGCATACTGCCTGGTCAAGAGGCTTCATTTTACATTCTTGGTTTGGCCGGTAATAATGCTCGCCTGTCGGTACGCTACTTCTGGAAGGGCAATTTCGGAGAATTATTCGGCAAACTCCGGCAATACGAGGAAGATATGAAGCTGGAACGCACAGGAAATCAGGCAATCGGGTTACCGGGTATTCTTCGCATTATGTTGGAGACTGTGCGCAAAGTTTCAGATTTCTCCTCGATGAAAAAAAGTATTTCTTCTTCTATGGAAAGTCAGTGGTTTCAGTCAATGGTGGAAGGACATGTTTTTCCATACACGGTATTTGCATCAGTCGTTAATCGTATCCGCACTGACGGCATTATTCATCCATTCGGTGAACATGGCCGCAGCGCCTGGATTCGTGCTTCGGTTATCAAAGCTTACCTAACCCGCTATGAACGGATTAAACGGATGAAACAACAATCCCCCTATAAGGAGGCGCTTCTTATGGCTCTTAACCCGGATGCTCCGCAAGTACCCTATCGTTTGGGACGGCTCTTTGCGGTGCTTGAGAAAATTCAGACCGATTCTGTAAAAGGAAAATTAAATACAACGATCAAAAAAAGCTTTTTTTCTTCGGCTGCGGCAACACCGGCTTCCGTATTTCCCAGACTGCTTAAGCTTTCAATGAATCATCAGAACAAGCTTCGACCGGAAGCGGAAATCTGGTATAACAAGAAAATCAGGGATATCGCTGACGAGATAGAGGCTTTTCCGCAACGGATGAATCTAGAAGAGCAGGGTCTGTTTATGCTCGGATATTTTCAGCAAATGCAAGATTTATATACCGCTAAAGCCAAAGGCGGCGATGTCCCGTCAAATCCGATTGACGAGGAAGATAACGTAGTTGAAGAAAATATGGATGAGGGAGAGGAACAATAATGAGCGAAGCTATTAACCGGCATGAATTTACGATTTTTTTTGATGTAAAAGACGGTAATCCGAACGGTGATCCCGATATGGGAAACATGCCACGGATGGACCCGGAGACGGGTCACGGTCTCGTATCTGATGTCTGTCTGAAACGTAAAGTCCGGAACTATGTTGAGATTACGCGCGGTCATTTGGAAGGGCATCAGATTTATGTCGGTGAAGGAGCTGTGTTAAATGAACAGCATCGCAAGGCATATCGCGCATTACGGGACGAGGATGTAGATCAATTGAAGGAATTGAAGCCCAAAGATAAAGCTGAGGCAGCGCTTTTAACACGATGGATGTGCGACAATTTTTATGATGTGCGTACTTTTGGCGCGGTCATGGCTACCAAAGTTAACTGCGGCCAGGTTCGCGGTCCGGTACAGTTCACGTTTGCCCGAAGTATAGACCCCATTTTCCCGCAGGAAACGACGATTACCCGTCAGGCTGTTACACAGGAGGGCGCGGAGAAAGATCGGGAAATGGGCCGCAAGCATATTATTCCTTACGCACTCTATCGGATGGACGGTTATGTCTCGGGGCATTTGGCCGAACAGACGGCATTTAAATCTGAGGACCTGGAACTGCTGTGGGAGGCTCTTGTGAACATGTTTGAACATGACCGTTCCGCTTCGCGGGGGCAGATGGCGCTTCGCAAGCTGGTTATTTTTCAGCATAGTTCCATCCTTGGCAATGCACCGGCCCATCGTCTGTTTGAACGAATAACGGTTGAGCCTGTGGGCGGCTCGGCAAGAAGCTATGGTGAATATACGATCTCTGTAGATGATTCCGAATTGCCCGAAGGCGTCACCATCATCGAAAAATAATGGAACAGTCTCTATATAGCGATGATGAACTGCTTCTTCTATCAGGTATTCAGCATTTTGCTTTTTGCAGGCGTCAATGGGCTTTGATCCATGTGGAACAGCAGTGGGCGGACAATATCCGTACCTATGAAGGTGATTTGCTGCACCGCAAGGCGGACAATCCCGCACTGCGGGAGACGCGGGGCAAAATCATTATTTCACGAGCGATGCCGCTCATTTCCAGAAAGCTTGGTATAACGGGAACAGCCGATGTGGTCGAATTTCATGCTGCTGAAGAGGATGATCCGCCTGATTGCATTGCATCGCTTACCGGGAGAAGAGGGAAATGGAAGCCATATCCGGTTGAATACAAGCGCGGCAAACCGAAGGTTGATGATTGTGACGAGGTACAACTATGCGCGCAGGCGATGTGTCTGGAGGAGATGCTGGGAGTAAAGATCGGGGCAGGGAGTCTTTTTTATGGACAGCAGGAGCGGAGGCAGGAAGTGCTTTTTACGGAGGATTTGAGATGCGGAGTAATCGATTATTTAGACGAGATGAGGTCTTGTTTCAATAGTGGAATTACGCCTGCCGGAAAGTACAACAAGGCTTGTAAATCCTGCTCGCTCCATAATATTTGTCTACCGAAATTGCGTAAAGGGTCTGTGAGCCGATATATGGATAGTTTTCTGGAGGGTGAATGATGAGGAAGCTGCTGAATACCCTGTATATTACTTCAACTGATAGCTATCTGATGCGCGATGGTGAAAATGTAGTTGTCCAAGCTAATCAGGTTGAGAAATTCCGTATTCCCGTTCACAATCTTGAGGGAATTATTACCTTCGGCTATACCGGCGCGAGCCCGGGACTGATGCATTTATGCGCCGAGCGCGGAGTAGCGCTGACCTTCCTGAATGAGCACGGTGGTTTTCGGGCGCGTATCCAGGGCAAAACCTCGGGCAATGTCTTGCTTCGGCGGAAACAATACCGGTATTCGGACGGGACTGAAGCAGTGCAAATCGCCAGACGTATGATTCAAGCTAAAATCATCAACTCACGGAGTGTGCTGAACCGGGCAATCCGCGATCATGGCGGACAGGTGGATGTCGGGCGACTCCAGTCGATTGCAGTGGAAATGAAACGGTTGGCAAGAACGGTCGCTGCCGTGGATAATCTCGATACTTTACGCGGTGTAGAGGGAGAGGCGGCCAAGTATTATTTTGGCGGAATGAACGAACTGATTCTGTCGGAGAAAAAAGCGTTCCAGATGGTTGCTCGCAGCCGCCGCCCGCCCAAGGACCGAATCAATGCGCTCCTATCTTTTCTATATACGATGGTTCGTCTTGATGTGCAATCCGCGCTGGAAACCGTTGGTCTTGATCCGGCTGTCGGTTTTTTGCACCGTGATCGGCCCGGCCGCGCCAGTCTGGCGCTGGACTTAATGGAAGAACTGCGCCCTTATCTTGCGGATCGGCTGGCTTTGTCTCTGATAAACCGCAAGCAGATCAACCCGAAGTCATTTATTATTAAGGAGAACGGGGCGGTACTGCTTTCAGATGATGGCCGCAAAGCAGTATTAGCCGCCTGGCAGCAGCGGAAGCAGGAAGAAATTCGGCACCCTTTTTTGGAGGAGAATATAGCACTGGGGTTGCTGCCGTATGCGCAGGCGTTGCTGTTAGCCAGATTTATTCGCGGGGATTTGGATGATTATCCGCCATTTCTATGGAAGTAGGAGGCGTGTCAAATGATGGTGCTGATTACGTACGATGTGGAGACAACAACACCGGAAGGGCGGCGCAGATTACGCCGAATCTCCAAGCACTGCCTCAATTATGGACAACGGGTACAAAACTCGGTGTTTGAGTGTTTGGTTGACCCGGTACAATATAAGCAATTACGCCAAAAAATCGAGGCGGAAATGGACCCTGCCAAAGATAGCTTACGCTACTATATGCTTGGGGCCAATTGGAAAAAACGAGTGGAGCATGTCGGCGCTAAAGAGGGCTATGATCCGGAGGGGATATTGCTCCTGGATTAATTCCAAGTGGGACGATGAGGATAGGAAAAGTGCGAACCCCAAGCTCACATGAAACCCTGGGAGGTTCGCACTCCTTGCTGGGCAAGGGATTAAGGTGTTTTTAGCTTCAAATGTGGCGTTGAAATCGCCCTGATATTGGAGGTTCTCACTTTTCGTCCTTCGATCCCAAGTGGGGTAAGGGTTTTTGGGGGTACCTGTCGCACCCCGTGCGGGTGCGTGGATTGAAATACATGCTCGGCAACCCGCGCAGCCGGAATAAAGCTGTCGCACCCCGTGCGGGTGCGTGGATTGATATAATCATCACAATACTATGATATTATTATTGCAAGTCGCACCCCGTGCGGGTGCGTGGATTGAAATACTGACGTACTGGAAGGCATGTATAACAGGTTGAAGTCGCACCCCGTGCGGGTGCGTGGATTGAAATTTAAAAACACAACGGTCGATTACAACGTTGTCACTGTGGTCGCACCCCGTGCGGGTGCGTGGATTGAAATCCATCCGGGCGGCAGCGGATCTTCAGGTGCCGCCTCGTCGCACCCCGTGCGGGTGCGTGGATTGAAATGAGGGAGTACAGATGAGTTTCGAAGATGT